>JAMOQA010000498.1 GCA_027064265.1 Acidobacteriota bacterium | reverse complement strand
CCGCTCCAGGTGACCGAGGGGGAGTACCAGTCCCGGGCGATCGTCCGGGACCGGATCGAGCTGCACCCCCAGTCCTGGATGTTCGACGTGATCTACTTCCCGCACCCGAAGGGGAAGCTGGTCGGCGAGAGTTTCACCGTGCGGTTCCAGACCGTCGAGATGCGTCAGCCGATCGAGGTGCGGGTCCGCGTGAAGGGACGCTGACGGGGACCCGGCACGTGGGTTCCCTCGCCCCGGTGCGGAGCCTCGTCTACGGCCTCGCCGACCCGCAGCAGGCCGCGGAGGCCGGCCGGCTCGGCGTCGACGGGGTGATCCTCCACGTGGGGGAGGGGGACCCGCCCCGGCTGTCACCGGACCGGGCCGCGGAAGTCGCCGCCGCGTTGCCCCCTCTCGTCCTGCGCCTCGCCCTGGTCGACCCGGGGCATCCCCTGCCGGCGGGGTTCGCCGGCGCCGTGACCAACCCGGTGCAGGCGCGCCCGGCGGGGGCGGGCGTGCGCATCGTGCGCCTCGCCCACGGGCGGGCCGACCCGGACCAGGTCCCGGACGACGCGGACGCTGCCTGGGTGCGTCCGCGGAAGGAGGGGACCTCTTCCGCGACCCGCTACGAGTGGCGCCGGATCGAGCGCCTCGCCCTGGTCCTGCCTCTCCTGCTCGAGGTGCCGGACGGGGCCGGCGGGGTCGAGCCGGTCGTCCGCCTCGGCCGGCCCCACGGCGTCGTCTTCGCCGACGCGGTCCGCTTCGCCCCCGGCATCGTCGACCTGGACGCCCTCGAGCGCTGCCTCGCCGTCGTCGCCCGCCTCAACAAGCTCGCCCTCTCCGGCTAGTGCAGTGGGGGTACAATCGACACGAGACGCGACTTCCTGATCTCTTCGGCGAAATCCTGCTGCCGCTTCCACGCTTTGATGATTGGTCTTGACTCCGAGTTGTGTTCTCGGTATGTCTAGGCCAGCCTCACGTCCAGTGCCGTCGTAGCAGGGGGATGACATGAAAGGAAAGTCGAAAGTTTCCTTCCTTCCTTCCTTCGTGGTTCTGATCGGGGTTCTGGTCGTCGCGGGGAACGGCCTGCTGACGATTGCCGCTGATCCCGTCAACGTGAACCTCTCCGCCGACAACATTCGGGTCGAGGTTTCCGACAACGGCTACAAGGTGTGGTACACGGCCGGGTTCCAGCAGGAGTCCAGCGACGGCACCTGCGAGTTCAGCGTGATTCTCGATCTGTATCACGACGGCCAGTTTGTCCAGCGGTTGTCCGAGAAGTCGTATACCGGTGCTGGAACGGGGCAGTCGGAATGCCGCGAGTTCTGTGCGCTTGCTCCGTGCACCGGGGAGTGCAGTGCACTTATCAATGGCTGGCCTTCCACGGGGCGTTGTCAGCAGTGGCAGTTCTGCACCGGCACGCTTGAGAAGACGTGCCGGTGCAAGGTGCAGATCCCTGATGCCCTTGATCTCGTGACGTGGGGCCCCGGGGACGAACTCCGTATGTCGGTGTCTCCGGGCAACGGGGCCAACGAAATCGATCCGTCCGACAACGAGCTGACTCTGTCGTACCAGTAGTTCCGCAGGGGACTTGACCAATGAAGGCACTGGACGTGGGGCTCTCTCTTCTCTTTGCGCTGATCGCGGCAAGTACGACCGTGCCGATCGCCGAGGCTACAAGTGCGGTTTCAGCATCGGACAAGGTCATCGGCCGAATAATTGTTCGGTTCACCGAGAGCGCCACGAAGGAGCTTGATGCCGCCAGCGGCAACCTTCCCGCGTGGCTGCGCGGGGCGGGGGCGTGCGCGGCGCAGCCCGTCTTCGATCCTCCGATCGGTCCCCGCGAGAAGCTGGCGCGCAGGCATCGCTTGCACCGGTACTGGTACGTCCTGCCCTGTCCCGGCCGATCGCGGGCGGACGTGCTGAGGGCCCTGCGCGAGGCGCCCGGGGTCGAGTGGGCCTGCGTGGAGACGACGCTCGCGCCGGCGGGCCTTCCGGAACCGGACGACACCGGGTTCGTGGACCAGTGGAACCTCCGGAACACCGGGCAGGACGGCGGCACACCGGACGCGGACGTCGATGCCGACGAGGCGTGGGCCCGAGCCACGGGCGCCGGCCGGATCGTCCTCGCGGTTCTCGACTCGGGGATCGAGGGGGAGCACCGGGAGTTCCGGCGACGCCTGGCGTGGGGCGGCCGGGAGTTCGTCGATTGGATGAGATGGGATCCGGAGATCCTGGACGATGACCGCCACGGGGTCTGGGTCGCCGGGGTCGCGGCGGCGGAGGCGAACGACGCCCATTCCCTTGCCGGGGTGGACTGGGGGGTCTCGCTGTTGCCGCTCCGGGTTGGCGACGACAGCGGGTTCTTCGACGCGTCGATCGCTCAGGCGCTCCGCTGGGCGGTGCGCCGCGGGGTCCGGGTCGTCAACATGAGCAGCACGGGCCCGGACACGGACGTCCTCCGGGACGCCATCGGGTACGCGGCCGACGCAGGCCTCGTCCTCGTTTCGTCGGCGGGAAACGTCGGGATCGCGGGGGTCACCTATCCCGCCGCCTACCCCGAGGTGATCGCGGTGGGGGCGACGGACCGGGACGACTCGCATCCCAACTGGTCCGCGGTTGGACCGGCCTTGGAGCTGGTGGCGCCCGGCGTGGATCTGCCGCTGGTCGCGCGCGGGGACGCGGACGCTTGGGACGTCAAGTCGGGCACGTCGTTCGCCTCTCCCGCGGTGGCCGGGGCGGTCTCGCTGCTTCTGTCCCTGGACCCGACGCTGACGCGGGAGCAGGTGCGGGACATCCTGCATCGGTCGGCGGAGGACCAGGTGGGCCCGCCCGGGGACGATCTGCCGGGATGGGACGAGAAGTACGGCTACGGGCGGCTGAACGTGGCCCGGGCCCTGGCGCTGCTGCACCTGGAGTCGGAGGACGTGATCCACGTTGGCCGGTTGTGGATGCGAAGGACGTCCCCCGGGGAGATGGAGGCGCGGGTGCTGGTGCTGGACGACCTGCGGGGCGCGGAGGAGGGCGTTGCGGTGGAGGGGGAGTTCGAGGACCCCTCCGGGGCAACCTACCCGGTGAGCGGGACGACGGGGAGCCAGGGTCTCGCGGTGTTCACCCACGTGGCGGACGGGGCCCTGGAGCCGGGGGCGTGGACGTTTCGGGTGACGTCGCTGGCGAAGGCGGGGTTCCGTTGGGACCGGTCGGCGGACGCGCGGGAGGAGGTGCGGCACGACCCGGACCTGGACGGGGTGCACGTGAACTTCGTGGAGATGGGAGACGACGGGGATGCGGTCTGGGTGAACGTGCAGGTGCTGGACGACGACGACCTGCCGGAGGGCGGGGTGGACGTGTCGGGCCGGCTGATCGATCCGGTCGGCGTGGAGCATTCCCTCGGGGGGACGACGGCGGTGGCGTCCGGGGGGCTGGTGCACATGGAGTACCGTCCGGACGTGCTGGAGGCGGGGACGTGGCGGTACGAGGTGGACGGCGTCGCGAAGGCGGGGTTCACCTGGGAGCGGGACCGGGACGTGGAGCGGAGCGCGGAGCACGAGGTGCTGGATCCGGCGGGGGACGCGGACGGGGACGGCGTGGCGAACGGTGACGACGTGTGTCCGCGGGTGGCGGACCCGGGCCAGGAGGACGCGGACGGGGACGGTTTCGGGGACGCGTGCGACGTGTGCCCGACTCTGGCGGACCCGGGGCAGCCGGACGCGGACGGTGACGGGGTGGGGGACCGGTGCGACGGCGCGCCGTTCGACGGGAGCCGGACGGGTCTCGGCGAGGTGCGCGGGGTGCGGATCGAGTCGGACCACGAGACGTTGCGGTGGCGGGGGCTGCGGGGTGCGGACCGGTACGACGTGATCCGGGGGGAGGTGACGGCGCTCCCCGGGGGCGACTGGGGGAGCTGCCTCGCGGACGACGTGGAGGACGTGAGCTGGCGGGACCCGGAGGTGCCCGCGGTGGGGAGCGCGTGGCACTACCTGGTGCGGGGGGACGACGCGATCGTGGGGGAGGGTCCGCTGGGACGGACGAGCGCGGGGGAGGAGCGCGTGGCGAGCTGCCCCTGACGCCGGTGCGCTGCGCGGTCCCCGCACCCGGCAAGGGAGGCCTCGTTGACCGGGAGGGGCGGCTGTCCTGGAATGGGTGGCGCACGACGGGTGCGGGGAGGTGGATGGTGCGCGAGCGACGGTCCCTGGTTTCCGTGGCGTTCCTCGTTCTCAGCGCGCTGGCCGTCCTGGCGGCCGGAGCGGGTCCGGTCCCGGCGGCGACGCCGGCGGGGGGACGGGAAGAGGTGGAGGTCCGCCTCGTCCAGGTGCCGTTCGTCGTGGTGGACCCGCGGTCGGGGAGCCGGGCGTCGGTGCGGGGGATCACGCTGGACGACCTGCTGGTGCGGGTCGACGGCGAGGAGGTTTCGCCGGAGCGCCGGGCGGAGTTCCGGCTCGACGAGGTCTGCGGGCCCGACGCCCTGCCGCCGGCGCGGGAGGGGGAGCCCTCCGGGCGGCTCCTCGTGCTGGTGGCCGACCTCAACTACCTGGACACCCGGGGCCGGGAGCTGGCCGCCCGGGCGATCGAGGCGCTGGCCGACCGGGTGGAACGCGAGGGAGCGGGGAGCTTCCGCTACAAGGTCTACGGGATCACCCGGGAGGTGGTCCCGTACACCGCGGGGGCGACGGCGGACCCGGGGGAGCTGCGCCGGGCCGCGGAACTGGTCCGCGAGGCGGCCTGGCACGGTCCGCTGGTGCGGCCCGGGGAGGCGGAGGGGCCGGACCTGGCGAAGGAGGTGGAGTTCCTCGGGAAGGGCCCGGTCGCCGACTTCCGGCGCCAGGTCGACCGGATGGTCACGCTCTTCCGCCGGAGCCAGGGAGCCGCGCCCCACGATGCCGCGGGCGCCTCGGACCGGGGCCCCGAGGCGGTCGAGAACGACGCCGTGGAGATGAAGGACTGGGCGAAGGGGGAGGTCGACCGGGCCCAGTCCGGGATGTTCGACCTGTGGGCGGACGCCCGGCAGCGGCACCGGCCGGCGGCGTCCCTCGCCGCGCTGCGGGCGATCCTGCTGGCCAACGGGGCCTGGCCGGGGTGGAAGGGGCTGGTGCTCTACACCTCGGAGGGGTTCCGCTACGCCGACGAGCAGCGCCAGCGGATGGAGATGGACCGCACCCTGGCGGCCGCCCGGGGAAACTTCGTGGTCTGGACCGTCGACGCCGGCGGTCTCTCGCGCTCGCCGGGGCGTGGCGCCGGGGAGGGGACCGCGCTCTCCCTCCTGCCGACGTCGCTGCTCTCCTCCCTCGCCCGGGACACGGGCGGGGAGGTCCTGCGGCGGACCGGCGACCTCTCCCTCGCCTGGAAGGGGCTCGAGGAACGCCTGTCCTGCTACTACGTCCTGTCGATCCCGGTGGAGGCGGGGGCGAAGGCCCGGGAGACCACGGTCGACATCCGGCTCGATACCGCCCGGCGGAAGGAACTCTGGAAGCTGCGGGTGGAGCAGCCGGGGAAGCTGCTCGTCGAGTCGCCCCGGGCGCGGTTGCTGCGGCGGCGGGTCGCCGCGCTGCTGAACCCGGGGGACTTCCCCCGTCCCCGGGTGGAGGTGTTCGCCGGGCCCGGCGGGGACGAAGGGATCGTGCCGGTCCGGGTGCGGGTTCCCCTCGCGGACCTCTCGTGGGAACCGTTCCGTGGCGAGCAGGGGGGCGTGATCGCCCGGCTGCTGGTGGACGTCGTCGTCGAGAGGGTCGGCCGGCAGTCCGAGGACGTGGCCTGCCGGATCGACGCCGGGAAGGACGGCCGGCTGGTCGCCTGGCTGCCCCGGCCCCCGCGGGAAGGGGACACCCGGGCCCTGGCGATCGAGCTGCCCTGCACGGTCGCCGGCGAGGGGTTCCTCCGGCTACGGGCCGCGGTGACCGACCTCGTGGGCGGCGAGACCGGCGGGGCGATGGGGACCGCCGCGCTGCCGACGAAGGATGCACCCGGCGGGGACCTCCGGGTGTTCGCCGTCTCGGGGAAGGACCTCGGGTGGCACCCGGGCGAGCGGACGCCGCACAGGGACCGGCGGCGGCGGGCCTGGCGACCGGTGACCGGCGCCGGCGTCGGGGTGGGAGACCGGGTGCGCCTCGCCTGGCGTGCGCCGGAGGGCCCCTGGCGGCAGGTGCAGGTGGCGGTCTTCCGCCTGCACGGGGACGGGGAGGCGCCGGAGGTGGCCCAGGTGATCCCCCCGGGGAACGTCGCGATCGAGGGAAAGGGCCCGGCGGCCGTCGCCCGGGTCGACGTGCCGGAGTACTCCCTCGAGCCGGGCCGGTACATGTTCGTGCTGATGGACGCGGCTGCCGACCCGGCGGCGTGGGCGCGGGACCTCGCCGCGGGGACGGCGGCCGGCGATGTCGTTCGCGGTGGCGCAGTCCTCGAGTTCCGGTGATCCCCTGCGGAGCGGCGCCAGACATGGCCGCCCTTCGGGCGGCACGGGTCGAGCACGCTCGACCCCTACGGTTCACGGGATCCGGAAGCAAAGGGGGAGGCCCCGCGCCAGGGGGTGGGACGCGGGGCCTCCGGGTGCTCCAGGTTGACGTGGCTCCCTGTCAGGGGCAGGAGCCTCCCAGCTGCTGTGGCAGGTCGCAGTCACCGAGGCCGGTCGCCTCGGGACGCTCGTGGTCGGACCCTTCCCTCTCGTCCTTCCCGTAGGAGCCCTCGACGTCGTCTGCCTGGCCGACGACGACGAAGTAGAGCATCTCGCCGGGGGCCGGGTTCCCGGGGTCGAAGGTCGCCCGGCCGGTCGTGCCCAGGTGGCAGGCGACGTCGGTCCAGGCGAGGGAACCCTCGATCGGAGAATGTCCCCAGTAGATCGCGTGGTCGATCGCCCCGCAGGCGGGCAGGTAGTCGACGACGAGACCGGTGCCGCCGCCCTCCGCCCGGGCGACCGTCATCGGGTCGCCGGGGGGCGACGCCTCCTGCGGGTTCGGCGGCAGGCCGGAGTCGCACTCGGAGGGGACCCAGGCGTTGCTCACCGCGATGTCGTCGACCCACCAGCCGGCCTTCGTCACGCCCCCGTCGCTGGAGATCCGGAAGCGCAGCTTCACCTCCCTGCCGGAGTACGCGGCGAGGGAGCCGGTCCAGGGGCTCGAGGAGTACTGTGGGTCGGCGTTCTCGTGGGAGAAAACCGAGTTCCCCGACGAGGTCGGGAACCCGCACTCGTTGCCGGAGTAGGCGAGGCCGTCCGGGTAGTTCAGGGTGTCCAGGTACTGCCAGTCGTCGAACCCCGGCCCCTCCGCCACCTCGACCCGGCCGGCGTCGTAGTTCGTCTCGATGTCGTACTTCGCGTGGAAGGTCAGCACGGGGTTCGCGTCGAGCCGGATCGGCGGCGTCACGAGGGAGGCACAGGTGTCGTTCCCGTAGTTCCCCGTCGCGTAGACCGCGGGGCCCGCGTGGCCGCCGCTGGCGTCGACCTTCCAGGGGGCCTCCGGCTCCAGCTTCGCCT
>JAMOQA010000497.1 GCA_027064265.1 Acidobacteriota bacterium | reverse complement strand
CACCAGCTCCGGCCGGACACCCAGTTCCCGCTCGAGGACGGCCGCGAGACTCGCGGCCCGGGGATGGTAGTTTCAAACGCGGCAGTAACGGATCCGGACCTGCATCGGCAACCTCCCGGGTGAATACCCCACTATAGCCCGGCGCCCCGCCCCGGTCACGCCGGCGCTGCGCTGGGGAGGGTGGCGGCGACGACACGGTCCCGTCCTTCCCGCTTCGCCTCGTACAGGGCGTCGTCCGCCGCCTTGAGGAGCTCGTTCTCGGTGACGATGGTCCCGGGCACGTAGGTGGAGACGCCCGCGCTGATCGTCACCACGCCCCGGGGCGGATTCTCCGGGTGGGGAATCCCCTCCCGGCGCACGAGTTCGACCAGGCGACGGGCGACCCCTCGCGCGCCATCCTGGTGGGTCTCGGGGAGGAGGACGACGAACTCCTCGCCCCCGTACCGGAAGGCCGCGTCCGAGGCCCGGATCCCCGCAGCGAGGCAGCGGGCCACGCGTCGCAGCGCCTCGTCTCCCGCCTCGTGTCCGAGCGAGTCGTTGTAGCGCTTGAAGTGGTCGATGTCGACCATCACGATGCTGAGGGGGTTGTGGTAGCGCACCGACTGGGAGAACGTGCGGTGGAACTGCTCGTCGAACGAGCGGCGGTTCCCGATGCCGGTCAGCCCGTCGACGAGGGCCATCATCGCGAGCTGGCGGTTGCGCTCGGCGAGGGCTTCCTCGAGGCGCACGACCCGTTCCCCGGAGCGGATGCGGAAGAGCAGTTCTTCCCGGTCGAACGGCTTGACGATGTAGTCGTCCGCCCCCGCCGCCAGCCCGTCGATCACGTCCCGGCGCTCGTTCCTGGAGGTCAGGAGGATCACGTAGATATACCGGTCCCGCGTCGTCGCCCGGATCCGCCGCACCAGCTCGAGACCGTCCATCTCGGGCATCATCCAGTCGGCGATCACCAGGTGGATCGACTCCTGCTGGAGCACGGTCCACGCCTCGAACCCGTCCTGGACGGCGATCACCTCGTGCCCCATTTCCTCGACCGTGCGGGCGAGGAGCCGGCGGGAGACCGGGTCGTCGTCGGCGATCAGCAGGCGCACGGTGCCTCCTCGCGTCGCGCGGATCAGAACGTGGCCGCCCAGTCGGCGAGCCCGCGGATCTCCTCCTCGAGGGCGGCCAGTACCGCCGGGGCGTCGGCCAGCTCGCCGTTGCGGCCCTTCATCTCGAGGTCGAAGGCGACCCGGCGGACCCCTTCCGCGGCCAGGTTCGCCGCCGCCCCCTTGATCCCGTGGGCCGCCGCGGCCACCTCCCGGGCATCCCCGGCGTCGAGGGCGGCTCGCAGCGCCTCGAGGCGGGCGGGGACGTCGGCGAGGAACATTTCCACCAGCTCCCGGAGGAATTCCCGGTCGTCTCCCGCGCGCGCGAGGGCCTCCTGCAGGTCGAGGGGGCAGTTGCCGGTCGGGTCGTGCATCGGTGCGTCTCCCTGGCCCCGGACGGGGGGCTCTCCCGGACGTATCGGCCGGGCCCGCGGGGCCTTGAGGGGCGGGTGGCGCACCCCGGGCGGATCCGCGATCATGCCCCTCCGGGCCCCGGGCCCGGGTGCGAGGGAAACCGATGCCGACCCGTCCCAGCCGAGACCTCGAGGTCGTGCCGAACCCGGCGCCGGGGCGGACCTACCGGGTCCGCGTCGTCGCCCCCGAGTTCACCTGCCTGTGCCCCCGCACCGGGCAGCCCGACTTCGCCACGATCGTCGTCGAGTACGCCCCGGGGGAGGGGCTGATCGAGCTCAAGTCGCTCAAGCTGTACCTGTGGTCGTTCCGGGACGAGGGGGTCTTCCACGAGGCGGTGGTCAACCGCATCCTCGAGGACCTGGCCGGGGCCGCCCGGCCCCGCTGGATGCGGGTGACCGGTTACTTCCGGGTGCGGGGCGGCATCACGACGACGGTCACCGCGGCCACCGGGCCCGAGCCGGCGGACCTGCCGGCCCCGGCGCCGGCCCCGGGACCCCACGAGGCCTGACGATGAAGCCACTGAGCATCGAGCTGTTTCCCGGCGGACTGATCGGGATCAGGTGGGAGGACGGGCGGGAGGACTTCCTCCCGGCGCGGGAGGTGCGCCTCGCCTGCCCCTGCGCGGAATGCGTCGACGAGATCACCGGCGAACGCACCCTGGACCCGGCGGGCGTGCCGGAAGACGTTCGGCCGCTCTCCTGGGAGCCGGTGGGGAACTACGCCGTCGCCTTCCGGTGGTCGGACGGGCACTCGTCCGGTTTCTACCACCACGACCTGCTCCGCCGGCTGGGAGACGCCACCCGCCGGCGGCAGGGGTGATTCCGGCCCGTCAGCGGTTCCCGGCCCGGGCGGTCTTCCGGGCCAGCACCTTCGCCCGCGCGGCCAGCAGCCGTTCCGCCTCGGGGAACGACTCGATCGCCTTCTCCACCAGGGGAGACGCCTCGAGCAGCACCCGGTCGTGGGCCGTCATCCCGTGCCGGGCGAGGGCGACCTCGGCCCGGAGCCGCAGGAGGACCTGGTCCCGCGCGGCGTCCAGGTCGGCCGGGGTCACCCCCTCGATCTCCCTCGCGACGAACTCCCGGAAGGCGGCCAGGAGCTGGTCGGGATGTTCCTCCCACCGGGCGAGGTCCTCGTCCGGGCGAGGCGTGACGAACCGGGAGAAGGCCGAGACCCGCAGCAGCCGGACCACCGTCTCGGGCAGCTCCGGGGCGCGGAACGGGACGTCCGGAGTGATCCCGCCACCGCCGAACACCGTCCGGCCGGTGTCGGTCCGGTACCGCTTCGCCCCCGGGGGCGGCCCCGGCACCGGTTCCCGTTGCTGGACCTCGAAGAAGTACTCCTCCTCGCTGGCCCAGGACCGCTGGATGCAGCGGCCCGCCGGCGTGAAGTACTTCTGGGTCGTGAGGGCGAGGGCGCATCCCTCGGAGAGCGGGTAGACCGACTGGACGAGCCCCTTCCCGAAGGTGGTCTCGCCGACGATGATCGCCCGGTCGTGGTCCTGGAGCGCGCCGGAGACGATCTCCGAGGCCGAGGCCGAGCCGCGGTCGACGAGGATGACGACCGGCCAGGAGACCCGCGGCGCGTCGGAGACCGCGGGGTAGTCCTGGCGGGATCCGGGGAGCCGCCCCTCCGTGTAGACCACCAGCTCGCCGGGCTGGAGGAAGCGGCTGGCGACGGCGATCGCCTGGTCGAGCAGGCCGCCCGGATTGCCGGTCAGGTCGAGCAGCAGCTTCTCCGCTCCCTGCCGCGACAGGTCCTCGAGGGCCCGGTCGAGCTCGGCGGCGGTCGTCTCGGTGAAGTTCGCGATGTGCACGTAGCCGATGCCGGGACGCACCAGGAAGGCCTGGTTGACCGCCGGCGTGCGGACCGCGTCCCGCGTCACGCGGAAGACCAGCGGCTCGTCGAGGCCCGGCCGGTGGATCGTGACCTCGACCACCGTTCCCCGGGGGCCCCGCAGGTACTTCACCGCCTCCTGGATGGTGAGGCCCATCGTGTCGATGTCGACGCCGGCCCGCTCGTCCCGGATGTGGGTGATGATGTCTCCGGCCCGGATCCCCATCCGTGCCGCCGGCGTGTCCGCGATCGGGGAGACCACCCGCAGCGGCTGGTACCTGCCGCGCTTCGAGATCACGATCCCCAGGCCGTAGAAGGTCCCGCGCTGGTCCTCCCGCATCTCGCGGTAGGCCTCCTCGTCGAGGAAGTTGCTGTGGGGATCGAGGGTGTGGAGCATCCCCCGGATCGAGGCGTAGATCGCGTCCTTCGGATCGACCGGGGGAACGTGCCGTTCCTCGACGAGGGCGAGGATCTCGGTCCAGGTCGCCATCCGGTTCGGCGCGTCCGTCCTGCCGCGCCCGCGGGCGAGCAGGGGAAACGCCGAGGCGGCGAGGGCCGCGAGGAGCAGGAACGAGGCCGCCAGGGGGGTCCGTGTCTTCCCGTTCATGGGGCAGAGTATAGGGACCGGCGGCCCCGGTTGCCCGCCCCCGCCCGGCACGGGTGAAACCCCGGCGGGAAGGTGTAGACTCGCCGGCGAGATGTTCGACATCGGCGGACCGGAACTCCTGTTCATCATCCTGCTGGGCCTGCTGATCTTCGGCCCGCGCCGGCTGCCCCAGATCGGGCGGCAGGTGGGGGCGTTCGTCGCCCAGATGCGGCGGGCCCTCCGCGACGTCCAGGGGACGATCGAGCGGGAGGCGGCCCTCGAGGAGGTCCGGCGGGCCGCCGAGGAGGTCCGGGACCTGGGCCGGGAGGCGAAGGGGATGGCCCGCGACCTCGCCGGTGTCGGTCCGCCCCCCTACGCCGACCCCACCCGGCGCCTGCGCGAGGCCCGCGCGGAAGGCGCCACGTCCCGCGAGGACGAGCGGGAACCCGGAACGGCGGGGGAGGAGAACCCGTGACCCGGGTGGAGGAGCCGGTCCGGGAGGAAGGGGCGGGCGGCCCCGGCGAGCCGGGCGGGGACGGCGGTCCCCGGATGTCGTTCCTCGAGCACCTGGACGAGCTCCGCCGGCGCCTGATGTTCTGTTTCGTCGCGGCCCTCGTCGGGCTCGCCCTCTGCTGGTTCGTCTCGGACCGGATCCTC
Source organism: Acidobacteriota bacterium (assembly GCA_027064265.1). Lineage (GTDB taxonomy): Bacteria > Acidobacteriota > Polarisedimenticolia > J045 > J045 > JAMOQA01. Next base: position 2,919 of record JAMOQA010000497.1, on the reverse strand, counting down.
GCCTTCCTCCTCGGCCCCGTCGCCGACGCGATGGGACCCCTCGCCGTGATCCGCCCGGCGGAGGCGTTCATGGCGAAGGTCAAGGCGTCGTTCGTCGGGGGGATCTTCGTCGCCCTGCCGATCTTCTTCTGGCAGCTGTGGGCCTTCGTCTCGCCGGGACTCTACCCGCGGGAGCGCCGCTGGGTCCTGCCGGTGATGGTCGTGGGAACCTCGCTGTTCCTCGCGGGGGCCGCCTTCTGCTACTGGGTCGCCATGCCGGCGGCGGTGAACTTCCTCGCGTCGCAGGGGGAGCAGTTCGAGTTCCACGTCACGGTCGACTACGCCTTCTCCTTCGCGGCCAAGCTGCTGCTCGGGCTCGGGGCGGTGTTCGAGATGCCGCTGGTCGTCTTCGCCCTGGCGCGCCTCGGGCTCGTCTCCGCGGGATTCCTGTGGCGGAAGTTGGACGTGGCGATCTTCATCTGCTTCGTCGTCGCGGCGGTGATCACCCCGACTCCCGACGTCCTGACGATGTCCCTCTTCGCCGCGCCGATGATCGTCCTCTACCTGGCGAGCATCCTGGTCGCCTTCCTCGCCGACCCGGTGGCGCGGGAACGGAGGGCCGAGCGCAGGAGGAGCCCGCGGGGATGAGCGAGCAGCGCCGGCCTCTCTCCGTCCTGGTGACGACGTTCAACGAGGAGGAGACGCTGCCCTCGTGCCTCGCGTCGGTCCGCTGGGCGGACGAGATCCTGGTGGTCGACTCCGGGAGCACCGACCGGACGGTGGAGATCGCTCGGGAGCACGGGGCGCGGGTCCTCGAGCATCCCTACGAGAGCCCCGCCCGGCAGAAGAACTGGGCCCTTCCGCAATGCGCCCACGAGTGGGTCCTGATCCTGGACGCCGACGAGCGGGTGACCCCGGAACTCGCGGAGGAGATCCGGGAGCTGCTCGCCCGTGGACCGGGGGCGGACGGGCACTGGATCCGGCGGGTCAACCTGTTCCTCGGGCGACCGATGCGCCACGGTGGCTGGGAGACCGACAAGGTCATCCGGCTCGTGCACCGGGACCGGGCCCGCTACGACGACCGGCTGGTCCACGAGGAGATCGACCTGCCCGGCCCCCTCCCGGTCCTGCGCCATCCCCTGGTCCACGACACGTTCCGTTCCTTCGACCAGTACTGGCCCAAGGTCGACCGGTACGCGCGCTGGTGGGCGGAGCAGGCGTTCGCGAAGGGGCGGCGCACCGGGGCGGCCGGCGTGCTCGGGCACGCCGTCGCCCGGTTCCTCAAGATGTACGTGCTGCGCCGCGGCTTCCTCGACGGGGGGCACGGGCTCGTGCTCGCCCTCCTCGCCACCTGCAGCACGTACCTCAAGCACGCGCGCCTGTGGGAACTGACCCTCCGGGAACGGCGGGAGCGGTCGAGGAGCGGCTGACGTGCGCGTTCCCCCGGAGTTCGTCCTCCACGTGGCGGGGAACGGGCGGCGGGTCGTGGCGCCGCCGGACCTGCTGCCGACCCTCCTCGAGGCGGGGATCGACCGGCCGGAGAAGCTGCTCCGCGAGCGGCCCGCCGGCCCCGGCACGGGGCGCGGACCGCGGGCGGTGGTCGAGCTGCCGGGCGGGGAACGGGTGCTGGTCAAGCAGTACCTGCGAGGAGGCGCCCTCGCCCGGGTCAACCGGGAACGGTACGCGGGCGCCGGGCGGTTCTTCCGGGAGCTGGCCGTCGGCGCCCGGCTCCGGGAACTGGGCCTGCCGGTCGGCGAGGTCCGGGCGGTGGTCCTCGAGGGGCGCCCGCCACTCCTCCGGGTCTTCGGTGTCGCCCGCTTCGTCCCGGAAGCGCCGGACCTGGCCCGGTGGTTCACGGAGCTGGTGGCGGACCGGGACGAGGCGTCCCGGCTGTGGCGGGCCGCCCTCGCGCTGGTCGACCGCTTCCACGATGCGGGCCTCCTCCACCCGGACCTCAACCTGGGGAACCTGCTCGCGCGGCGGGAGGGGCGGCGGTTCGACCTCTGGCTCGTCGACCTCGACCGGGCGCGGCTCCTGCCGGGCGGCCTCGGGGAAGGGTTGCGAGCCGCCGGGAAGGAGCGGCTCGCCCGCTCCTACCGGAAGATCGTCGGAGAGGAACCGCCGACTCCGGACTGATCAGCGGGACGGTGCGCCCGCGGCGTGGCGCCGCGCCTTGTCCCGGTACATCTCCTTGTCCGCCCGGTGGATCAGCTCCTCGAGGGTGCTCCCGTCCAGCGGGAAGCAGGATCGCCCGGCGGAGACTCCCACCCGGACCTCCTCGCCGGAGGGCAGCCGGATCGGCGTCGAGCCGACCCGGTCCTGGACGCGCTCGACGATCTTGCGGGCCTCCTCCGGGGTCGTCTCGGGGAGGATGGCGACGAACTCGTCTCCCGCGTAGCGACAGACCGTGTCGCCGGAGCGGAACGTGTCCCGCAGCAGCTGCGCCACCTGCTGGAGCACGTAGTCGCCCGCCTGGTGGCCGTACGTGTCGTTGACCGGCTTGAACCCGTCGAGGTCCATCACGACGACGGCCAGGGGCAGGCCCTTCCGGGTGACCCGCGCGATCTCCTTTTCGAGCTGCGAGTAGAGGTAGCGGCTGTTCGGCAGCCCGGTCAGCGCGTCGGTCATGCTGGTGGCGCGGGTCTCCTCGTAGAGCAGGGCGTTGCCGATCGCCCGGGCGATCCGGGGGGCCACCGACCGGAAGATCTCCCAGTGGTCGGGGCGGAAGGCACCCTCCTCGCGGGAGTAGAACGCGACCACCGCCACCGGGGACTGCCCCGTCTTCTCGGACACCGGGAACACCGCCGCGGTGCGCAGCGGCGGGTCGGTGAGGCTCGCGGCGTCCCCGAGATCGATGCGCGGGTCCACGTCGATGAGGGGCTGGCCGGTCTCGTGCACCCAGCCGACGTTCCCCTCGCCGCGGGCGAACCGATCCCGGCC
>JAMOQA010000496.1 GCA_027064265.1 Acidobacteriota bacterium | reverse complement strand
CCGTGGGTCTCGTAGGGGCGGCCGGAAGGCCGCCCGCCGGCGGGCGCCGGATACGGTGCCCGGGAACGGATGCGTCGCCGGATGCGGGCGCCCCTACACGTCTTGCGCGTCTCGGCGGTTTCCGGAAGACGGCCCGGGGAACGAAAGGGGGAGGCCCCGGCGGGGGCCTCCCCGGAAGCGCGGGCCGGAGGAGAACCGGGACCCGCGACGGTGTCGGGCTCAGCGCTCGACGAACTCGCGGCGGAACTCCTTCCAGCCGTTCTCGTCCAGGGCGAGGGCCGCGCCGACCACCGGGCGGGCGCCGTCGGGGATCGTCGCGCCGACGAGCTGGGGCGAGCTCTGGTGGGCGAGGAACTCGACGAACCGCTGGATCTCCCGGGAGAGCCACTGGCGGGCCCGCTCGCCCAGCCGCAGCTCCTTGAGGGCCTCCGTCGGCTCGACCGGCAGCACCGCGGCGAGCCAGCCGTTGCCGTACGGGTCCTCGGCGAGCTCCTCGGGGTGCTCGACGACCTGCGTGTTGACCTGCATCACGGTGCCATCGACGGGAGCCGGCAGGACCAGCACGCGGCCGTGGCGCCAGATCTTCGCGATCGGCTCGCCCTTCCTGACCTCGGTCCCCGGCTCGACGAGCTCGACCCGGTCGGCGCCGCCGAGGGCCTCGGCGAGGAACTCGTCCGCCCCGACCCGGAACTCGCCCGACTCGGCGAGACGCACCCAGGCATGGTTGTCGGCGACGAAGAGACCCCGCGGAAGGTGCACGTCCTCGAAGGGACGGAGCACCGGCTGGGGAGCTTCCTGCTTCTCGGTGGCGGCGCTGCGGTTCAGCACCCAGATGATCGCTTCCACGAGGAAGAACAGCGCGAAGGTGACGATGACGAGTGCGACGACCATGGTTCCTTCCTCCGGCGGGTCCCGGGCTCCGGGCCCGCGTTCGTTTCGGTTTCTCGATCCTTCGTGTCCTTGCCCCTTCCGGGCACCCATTCCTAGAGCACGAAGCGTGCCACCGTGCGCCGGTTTTGGAAGTCGTTTGTTTTCAATGCGTTCTACACTTCGCCCGCGAGGAGGATCCTCGCCCGCATGGAAAAACACCACGCCCCGCCGGGCGTTCGACCGCGACGGGGCGTGAAGTCGTTGCTCTTTCGGGAGTTGGGACCGTTGAACCGCTCAACGCCCCCCCGATGAATCCTTCGGCGGCGCCACGATGGTCTCCTCGAGACGCGGCGGTGGGGGCGGCTCGCGGCGCGGCGCGGGAGCGTGCCGCTTCAGGTGCCGCATGAACAGGACGAAGGTCACGAGGAAGAGGACGGCCAGGAGGTACTCCAGCCCCTTCATCGCGAAGATGTCGACAAAGTGGTGGCATTCCATCGCTCAGCCCTCCTGCGCCGGTGCCGGCGCCTCCCGGAGCACCGGGAGCCGGTGGACGATCCAGCGGAACGCCCAGATCTCGAGGAAGACGACCATCAGGGTGATCACCACCTCGGAGACCGCCGGCACGTACTTCACCGGCGACTTCCAGTTGAAGGCGATCATGCAGACGTTCAGCCGGTTCAGCATGACTCCGACCAGGGTCAGTGCCGCGGCGACCCGGATCGCTCCCAGTCGCCGCCGCTCGTACCCGTGGGCGTAGAGCGCGAGGGGGATCGCCACGAACCCGACCATCTCGACGAGCCACCAGGCACCCCAGCCCGTGTTCAGGTAGCGCCAATGCTTGCCGTGCAGGAAGACCAGCAGCTCGAAGAAGAGGTAGACGTACATCGTCGCGGCGGCGCCCCGGGCGAGCCCCAGGGTGATCTCGTCGAACTCGTGGTGCTTCTTCGGGTCGATCTGGATCCGGAACGCCCGGTGGGTGATCGACCCCTCGAAGATCACCATCGAGAGCCCGGCGAAGACGCTGGACACCAGGAACAGGACCGGCAGGAACTCGGTGTACCACAGCGGGTGGAGCTTGTTCTTGTTGAAGAGGAAGAGCGCCCCGAGTCCGGACTGGTGAAGCGTCGAGAGGGTCACCCCGATGATCACGGTCGGCAGGGTCAGGGCCTTCAGGACCTGGCGCAGCTTCGGCAGGTGCAGCCACTCGGCGATCGCCGGGGAAAACTCGATGAACTCCGAGAGCGTGTACAGCAGGAAGTGCCAGGCCACCAGGAACATGATCGAGCTGTACCCGAACTTGTTCCCGATGATCGGGTTGACGATGTGCCAGGGGCGGCCCAGATCGATCATCAGGGCGCCGCTGTAGAACATGTAGCTGAGCAGGCCGTTCAGCACGGTCGCCCGGATGATCGGGTGGTACTTCTCCGCGTGCAGCACGTAGACCGCCGCGGTCAGGATGTAGGCGCCCCCGGCGAAGGCGACCCCGGTCATCACATCGAACCCGACCCAGACGCCCCACGGGTGTGCCTGGCTCAGGTTGGAGACCGCACCGATCCCCTTCCAGAACCGGATCACGACGAGGACCATCCCGGCCAGGATGATCGGGGCGGAGATGATGTTGAAGGGGGTGAGGATCGGCCCGTGAGGCCGGAGCTGCTCCAGGATGAACTCTCCCAGGGAGCGCCGCGGGGGAGCTCCCGTCGTCGCCACCGTGCTCATGCTCCCTCCTCCTGCTCCTGCACCCGCTCCTTGCGGCTGGTCAGCTCGTAGAGGCCATAGAGGAGGGGTGGAACGATCATGTCGACCACGGGGACGCTCAGCAGGAAGTCCTTCGTGTACTCCGGGTAGGGAGTCGTCCCCACGTCGGTGGGGAACCCGAGTTCCTCGAAGGGAACCGCCGACAGGTAGAGCCATCCACACCCGCCGGCCTCGTGTTCCCCGTAGATGTGGTGGAAGTACTTGTCGGGATGGCGGTAGACGCGACTCCGGGCCTCCTGGAGAAGGTCGCTCTTCTTCCCGAACATCAGCGCCTCTTGGGGGCAGGCCTCGACGCAGGCCGGCTGCTCCCCGTCCTGGAGACGCTCGTAGCACTGGATGCACTTGCGGATCCGCGGGTTCCAGCTGTCGTATTCGAAGCGCGGGATCTCGAACGGGCACGCCATCATGCAGTAGCGGCAACCCATGCACCGGTCCGGGTGCCAGATCACCGGCCCCAGGTGCGTCTTCTCCATCGCCTTGGTCGGGCAGGCGGCGGCGCAGGCGGGCTGCTCGCAGTGCATGCACTGGGTCTTGACGAAGACCTCGCCCTTCTCGGTCTCCCGCCGGTTGACCACGGTCCACTGGTCGACCGTCGTCTTGCGATCCTTCTCGAGGGCCCCGTCACGGGCCGGGTCCGGCACGGGCAGGCCGTTGACCTGGGCGCAGGCGACCTCGCACCGGCGGCACCCGATGCAGCGCGTCGTGTCGACCAGTACCGCGACGAACTCCTCGTCCTTCTCCTTGTTGTCGGACGGTTTCGCGGCCTTCGTGGCCGCCTTCGCGAGCCCGGCTCCCGCCGCCATCGCGCCGGCGGTGCCGGCCAGCTCGAGGAACTTTCTCCGGTCCATCAGTCCCTCCCTTCCCGGCTGCCAGCCGGCTCGGTCCACGGGGTCGCAGGGCCGGAATGGCACGTGGCGCAGCTGGCGCTGGCCTTCGTCCCGGTCCCGATCTCGTGGCACTTCCCGCAGGTCGCGTGCATCGCGACCTTGAACCCGGGGAACTCGCCGGCGCGAGTCGTCCGCGGGCCATGGCAGGTTGCGCAACGATACTGGCGAGTGTCGGCGCCGTTCCCGGAGGATGTCCCCCGTGCCCGCTTCGGCCCCGCCTCCCGGTGGCACAGGGAACAGCGCTGCAGCTCCCCGGTGAAGATCTCCGGGTGGGGCGTCTCGAGCTTCGCGGCCCGGGTCGGGTGGTGGCACTCGGTACACTCGATACCGAGGTCCTCGACGTGCATCCCGTGGGGGAACGCCACCTCGCCCACGTGGGAGGACCACCGGATCTCCCCGGGCGGCGAGGCGGCGAGGACCAGGGGCAGCAGCACGGTCCCGAGCAGGACCGCCGCCCCCGCCGCGAGGCTCGTCTTCCGCTTTCCTCTCATCCCTCATGCTCCTTCTCGACCCGCGGGGGCTCCCGGTCCCCGGGGTCACGACCGGCGCAGGGACAGTCGGCAGCGAGGCCGACCTCCCCCGCGCAGCTTCGACAGAAGGCGGCGTCCTTCAGGTCGACCTCCTCGGCCACCCGGGACGCGCGCATCGCGCACCACGGCACGTTGCAGTGGACGAGCCCGAGGGTGTGCCCCAGCTCGTGCAGCACCTCCCTGAGGAGGCGCCGGCGCAGCACCCCGGAGGGGTCCGGGTGCTCCGGCTCGTCGGGACGCAGGCGATGGAGGGAGACCACCGCCACCGGCCCGCCATGCTGGGCGAGCCCCAGCACGTGGGTGAAGACCGGCAGGAAGATGTCCAGGTTCGTCACGCCGACCCGCTTGACGCCGGGCGGCGGCGGCGGGTCCAGGAGGGCCAGCAGCAGGTCGTCCACCCGGTACTGCCGGCGCAACGGGTCGAAGGCCGGCGCCGGGTCGATCGTGGCGCCGGCGACGAAGACCTCCCGGGCGAGGCACGGGGCCAGCTCCGCCGCCAGGCGGCGCAAGACGCCGGGGGCGACGGTGCCGATCCGCACGAGTTCCACGCGCCAGGCGATCACCGCGCATCTCCCTCAGTTCCCCGCCTGGCCCGGGCGCTCGATCCCGTACTTCTTCATCTTGTTGTAGAGGGTGACCCGGTCGATCCCGAGCTCCTTCGCCGCGCGGGTGACGTTCCACTCGCAGATCTCGAGGACCTTCCGGATGTGCCGCCGCTCGACGGTGCGCAGGGAGAGGTCGGCCGCGTCCTCCCCGGCCCCGCTCGCGGTCCGGCGCACGATCGGCAGGTGCTCGGGCCGGATCTCCCCTTCCCGGCAGACGACGAGCGCCCGCTCGATGGCGTTCGCCAGCTCGCGGACGTTGCCCGGCCAGTCGTGGGAGAGCAGTACTTCGCGGGCCGCCTGCGAGAACCCGCTGACCTTCCGGCCCATCGCCCGCGCGTACCGCTCGACGAAGTGCTCCGCGATCGGGAGGATGTCCTCCCGCCGCTCCCGAAGGGGCGGGAGGTCGATGCGGAAGACGTTGATCCGGTAGTAGAGGTCCTCGCGGAACGTTCCCGCCCGCACCGCCTCTTCCAGGTCCCGGTTCGTCGCGCAGACGACGCGGAAGTCGACGGGCACCTCCTGGGTCCCGCCGACCCGCGTGATCTTGTGCTCCTCGAGGGCCCGCAGCAGCTCGACCTGCACCTTCGGGGAGATCTCCCCGATCTCGTCGAGGAAGAGGGTGCCGCCGTCCGCCAGCTCCAGCTTCCCCTTCCGCCGGCCCGCCGCCCCGGTGAAGGCACCCTTCTCGTGCCCGAACAGCTCGGACTCCAGTACCCCCTCCGGCAGGGCACCGCAGTTGACGGCCACGAGCGGGCCGAAGGCGCGGGGGCTCTTCGCGTGGATCAGGCGGGCGATCAGCTCCTTGCCGGTTCCCGATTCCCCGCGGATCAGCACGGTGGCGTCCGTCGGGGCGACCGCCTCCACGAGGTCGAGCACCCGCCGCATCGCGGGGCTCTCCCCGGCGACGAACTCCGGCACGCTGGCGGCGATCCGCTCCTTGAGCGCCGCGTTCTCCTCCTCGAGGCGCAGCTTCTCGCAGGCCTTCGCCACGACGCGGGACAGGTCTTCCGGGTCGAACGGCTTTACCAGGTAGTCCCAGGCTCCCTCCTTGAGCGCCTGCACCGCGGTCGACACCGAGGCGTATGCCGTGATCAGGATGACCGCGACCTCGGGCTTCACCTCGCGGATCCGGTGCTGGAGCTCGAGACCGTCCATCCCCGGCATCCGGATGTCGGTGACGACGACGTCCACGTCCCGGGTGGCCAGCACCTGGAGCGCCTCCTTGGCGCTGCCGGCGGTGCTCACCTCGTAGCCATCCTCGACGAACCAGTTCGAGAGGGATTCCCGGACATGCCGCTCGTCGTCGACGATCAGCACGTGGGGTGCACGCCGCTTCATGATTCCTCCCCGGCGCCGTTCGGCCCCGGCGGCGTCGCCGGGAAGAACAGCGTGAACCGGCACCCCTTCCCGGGCGCCGTGTCCAGTTCGATCCTCCCGCCGTGCCGCTCGACGATCCCGTAGACGACCGACAGCCCGAGCCCGACGCCACCGTCCTCCTTGGTCGTGAAGAACGGCTCGAACGCGTGGGCCGCCACGTCGGGGGTCATCCCGGGCCCGGTATCCGCGACGATCACCTCGACCCCCCCCTCCACCGCGCGGGTCGCCACCCGCACCTCGCCGCCGCCCTCCATCGCCTGGGCGGCGTTGATCAGGAGGGCCATCAGGGCCTGCTGCACCTGGGAGGGATCGACGACCACTTGGGGCAGCGCCGGGTCCAGCTCGCGGATCACCTGGACGCCGGCCAGTTCCAGCTTGTGGTCGACGAGGAAGAGCGCCTTCTCGACCACCTGGTTGACGTCGGTCTCCTCGAACTCACCTGTCTTCTGCCGGGCAAAGGCGAGGAGCTGGGAGACGATCGTCCCGCACCGCTTCGCCTCCGCCGCGATCGCGTCCAGGTACTCCAGGTTCTCCCGGCACTCGTCCGTCATGTCCTGCTTGCGAATCCGCCGGACCAGGGTCTTCGCGTAGGTGACCACGCTCGCCAGCGGATTGTTGATCTCGTGGGCGACGACGGCGGCCAGCTTCCCGAGAGAGGCCATCTTCTCGACCCGGACGATGTGTTCCTGGGCCTGCTCCAGCTCCCGGGTCTTCTCCTCCACCCGCCGCTGCAGCGTCCGGCCCCACTCGATCAGCTCCTGGCGCGCGGCCGCCAGGTCCCGGGCCATGCGGTTGAAGGCTCGGGCGAGCACTCCCAGCTCGTCGTCGGAAACCTCCGGGACACGCACCGAGTGGTCGCCCGCGGCCAGGCGCTCGACCCCCTCGATCAGCGTGCGCACCGGCCGGTCGACCATCCGCTGGATCGCGACGACGCTGATCCCGACGACGAGGAGGATTCCGAAGAGGCTCGAGACGATCAGCTCCGCGGCCGACTGCAGCTGCGCCTGTTCGTACGGTTCCAGGTCCAGGTGCACGTCGAGCACGCCGAGGATCGGCGTGTCGGCGGGATGCACGTGGCAGGCCGCCGTCGAGCACTCCGGTTCGTTCTCGATCATCCGGGTGATCGCGAGAACGTGCCGTCCGTCCTGGTCGACGACCCGCGCCTCCTCCCCCGGCGGAAGGCTCCGGAGCGGGCGGGACGAGGCGTGGCACGCCCGGCACTGCGGCTCGTCCATGCGGACCGTTCGCCCCACCTCCGCGCGGTTCGAGGCATAGGCGATTCGGCCGTCCTTCCGCAGGATCCGGATCGCGGCGATGTTCCGCTGCCGGGCCAGGGTGTCCACCGTGGACTGGATCCGCTCCCGGTCGTTCCGGAGCATCGCCTCGCGGGTGGCGCCGGCCACGAGACCGGCGAGCTGGACACCGCTCTGGCGAAGGATCCGGGTCGTGGAGACCCGCTGGATCCACAG
>JAMOQA010000495.1 GCA_027064265.1 Acidobacteriota bacterium | reverse complement strand
GTCGGCGGTGAACTCGCAGACGTGGACCATCTTCGTCGAGGCGGCGTGGTCGAACCTGGTGCCCGTCACGGGACTGACCGGCACCTCGAGGAAGTCGGCGGGCCCGTTCATCGTGTCCATGTACTGGTGGACGACCCGCCACATGTGCCCGCACTCGCCGCCGAGGATCCACTTCACGCCCAGCCGCTTCGCCTCGGCGTACATCTTGTAGTTGAGACGCTTGATCGTGTCGTGGGAGGTGAAGAGGCCGAAGTTCCCGCCCTCGGAAGCGTAGGCGGACAGGGTGTAGTCCAGCCCGATCTGCTCGAAGAGGAGCAGGTAGCCCATGAACGTGTAGATCCCGGGGTCGGCGAAGTAGTCGGCCGAGGGGACGATGAACAGGATCTCGGCCCCCTTGCGGTTGATCGAGGGCTCGATGTGGATCCCGGTGGCGTCCTCCAGCTCCTCGCAGAGGAACTCGATGTTGTCCTTGAACGTGTGGGGCTGGATCCCCAGGTGGTTGCCGGTGCGATGGCAGTTCGCCACCGGTTCCATCACCCAGTTGATGTTCAGGCCCACGAGGTTCATCAGCTCGCGGGCCATCATCGTGACCTCGGCGGTGTCGATGCCGTAGGGGCAGTAGACCGAGCACCGGCGGCACTCGGTGCACTGGTAGAAGTAGTAGTACCACTCCTTGAGCACCTCGGGCGTCAGTTCCCGGGCGCCGGCGAGCGACCCGAGGATCTTCCCGGCGGCGGTGAAGTCGCGGCGGTAGATCGACCGCAGCAGCTCGGCCCGGAGCACCGGCATGTTCTTCGGGTCGCCCGAGCCGATGAAGAAGTGGCACTTGTCAGCGCACGCCCCGCAACGCACGCAGATGTCCATGAAGACCTTGAACGAGCGGAACTTCGTCAGCCGCTCGCGCATCCCCTCGAGGACGACTTCCTTCCAGTTGTCCGGGAGCTTCCAGTCCTCGTCGGTCGGGGACCACTCCCGCGGGTTGGGGAAGCCGAGGTACTCGAGGTTCTTCGGCGCGGCGGGGTAGGACCAGGTGCCCTTGCGGGCCTCGAAGTCCACGTGGGGGTCCATCCAGTCCCGCGCGGGGGGCGTCCAGTCGATGTCGAGGAGCTCCTCGGGCGACTTGTCGAGCATCATCCCTCCCTCTCGACGTCGATGCCGGCCGCGATCAGCTTGTCCCGGAACTCGTCCTCCCACTGCTCGTAGGTGTGGACCTCGACGTCCGGGTTCCACGGGTTGACGTGGCGCCGCGCCCGGTTGTTGTTCGCCAGGTTGCGGGTCGGGCTGAGGAAGATCCCCGCCATGTGGACGAGCTTGCTGAACGGGAACCAGGCGAGGAGGGTGCAGACCAGGAACAGGTGCACGAAGAACATCGTGCCGATCCCGTCCGGCACGACCGGGTGGAACGTGGCGAGGCCCAGCGCGAGTTGCTTCACGGCCACCAGGTCCGTCTTCGTGAAGTAGCGCAGCGAGATGCCCGAACCGACGATCGAGAGCAGCAGCAGCAGCGCGAACCAGTCGGTGGGCAGCGAGATGTAGCGCAGCCGGGGATCGACCACGCGCCGCCCGAGCAGGTAGAGGAGCGCGCCGGCGATCACCACGTCGGTGACGAACAGGGTCGGGCTCGCCACCTGGAAGAACCCGTCGATCGCCTCGAGCCATCCGACGAGGGCCGGCACCGGCTCGGTGACGTAGCGCAGGTGCCGCAGCAGCACGACGAGCAGGCTCCAGTGGAAGGCGATCGCCCCCGCCCACAGCCACTTGTCCGACTCGATGACCAGGCGCTTTTCCGGGGTGAGCCGCGCGCGGCTGCCGCGGAACAGGCTGCGAAAGGCCAGCACCTCGAGCGCCATCCGCCCGACGGTCTCCGTCGCGGTAAAGGGACTGTCGAGGGGATCCCGCGGGATCCAGTCGAGGCTCTTCTGCTGGCCGCACACCGTCGGGATGCGGAACGGCACCGGGGACCGTCCCCAGCCGATCACCCGCAGGACGATGCCGCCGACGAAGAGAACGAGGGCCAGGTACGGGATGGCGACGGCGAACAGCCAGTTCCAGCCGAGCGCACCCGCTCCCAGCCAGGCGACCGCCCACAGCAGGCCGGTCGCCACCAGGGCCGCGAGGAATCTCATGCGCCGCTTCCTCCCTCGGGGACCGGAACGCCCCGCTTCTCGACGAGCCGCAGCAGGCTCGCGGTGCGGCGTCGCTCCGCCCGCACCCGCGCCTCGGCGAGTCGCTCCCGGGCCTCGACGTAGAGGTCGAAGGCGCCGAGGAGCGTCGCCTCGATCCGCGGAACCAGCTCCGCGCCCGCATCCCCCAGCTCCTCGCGGACGAGGCCGCGGAGCCGGAGCACGAACGCCAGGGCCCGGGACGGCGGGAACTCCTGCACCGCCCGCACCCGCACCAGCGGGGCCAGGGCGGCGGCCACCGCCCGGGGCGGGGCGTCCCCGAGGAGGGCGTCGAGCGCCTCCGCGAGGCTCGCCCGCACCGTCTCGCCGACCGGGTTGCCGAACGGGTCGTCGCGCCTGGCGAGGAGCGGCCGGGCGCCCTCGGGGTAGGTGGCGAGGACCACCTCGACCCATCGCTCGAGCAACCGCTCCCGCTCCCGCGCCCGACTCCGCTCCGGTGCCCGCTCGGCCATCGTTCCGGCTCCTCTCCGGTCACCGCTCAGGCGTGCAACGTCCATGCCACGTAACGGCCCGGCAGGCATCCCGACAAGGCACGGCGTTTCAATGGGTTTCGGAAGGCCGCCCCCCGACCTTCTTCCGGGCATCCCCCCGCGTTACTTCCCGGTAACGGCGGCCGTTCCCCCGGGAAACGCCCGGCCCCGGGAACGGAACGGGGCGAGGCGCAGCCCGGCATGCCCGGCACCCGCCCACCCTCAGGGGCGCAGCGTGCCGCGCCCGTGGCGCCCGGAGGGCGACCGACATGGCCGGGCTTCGCCCGGTGGGCCCTCGCACGCTCGACCCCTACGCCTTCACGTTTCGCGGAAGAACGGAACGAACGCATCCCGAACGGACGTAGGGGCGCAGCGTGCTGCGCCCGTGGCGCCGCGCGGCGGCGCCAAGCCGGCCGGCCAGGGAGAGAGGACGCGGGCCGACCCGGGGACGGGCCGGCCCGCCGTCGGTGGGATGGAAGGGGGAAGATCCCCCGGCAGCGCTCAGACGCAGCCGGTCGGCTTCGGCAGGCCCGCGACCTTGCAGGCCCCCTTCGCCGGGCCGGACGGGAACAGTTCGTAGATCTTCTTCAGGTTGAACCCGGTCTCCTTGCAGAGCTTGCGGATCATGGGGGCGACACCGAACTGGAGGTAGTAGTCGCGCAGGTACTTGACCACCTTCCAGTGTTCCTCGGTCAGCTCCTCGACCCCCTCGGTGGTCGCGAGGGCCTTGGCGACCTCCTCGTTCCACTCCTCCGGGTTCTGCATGAACCCGTCCTCGTCGACCTCGATGCTGAGATTCCCGTAGGTGAACGTAGGCATTCTGGCATCCCTCCTTGCGCTTCAGTCGCGCTGGTCGTCCCGGGTCTCCCTCCCGGGCAGGATGAACTCCACGGCGATTCCCTCGTGGCCCCTGCGGGCCTTCATCTCTTCCTGTTCCAGCTTCCGGAGGAACTCCGGCGACGGGCGGTGCCCGTGGGCCATCGCCCGCGACAGCTCCCTGCGGGCTTCCTCGACCTCGCCGGTGGCCAGGAGGCCGACCGCGAGGAAGTAGTGGGCGGCTCCGTTCGCCGGCTGGAGCTCGATCACCCGCCGGTTGCAGGCGATGACCTTCTCGGCCTCGCCCAGGTAGAGCCACGCCTGGCCCAGGTTGTAGTGGGCGACCGCCAGGTCCGGCCGACGCTTCACCGCCTCCTCGAGGGCCTCGACGGCGGCCGGGAAGTTCCACTGCAGGAGCCTCACGCCACCGAGGTTGACCCACGCCTCGACCAGGTCGGGGTCCAGCTCGAGGGCGCGCAGGTACTCCTTCTCGGCCCGCTGGACCCGGCCGCGCCGCGTCCAGGCAAGGGCCAGGTTGTAGTGGGCGACGGCCGAGTCCGGCCGCTCTTCTACCACTCGCTCGTAGTCCCGGATCTTCTGCATCGGTGCCTGACCGCTCATCGTTCGCTCCCCGGGGACGGTTCGTTCGGTCCCCGTCATCTCGTGCCCGGCGTCCCGGCGTCTCCTTCCCGGAGCGCCGCCAGCGTCCGCTCGATCTCCGGCCGCAGCGCCGCGTCGATCCGCGCCAGCCGCGCGAGGGCGCCGGCGTGGGGCGCCAGCAGCTCCGGCCGCCGACGCCCGATCTCCCGCAGGGCCGGCAGGACCGGTCCGCCGCTGGTCGCCGACTCGTCGTTGAGGGCCCAGAGGAAGCGGCGCACCAGCTCCCGTCCCCGCTCCGGGTCCCGCGCCGCCACCTCGCCGAGGGACGCGGCGGCGGCCGCGCGGACCTCCGGGTCGTCCTCCCAGAGCCGCCCGACCACCAGCCGCAGCACCCGCGGGCTGGCGAGTGCCCGGTCGGCGACCGCCCGGGGGCCTTCCTCGACGAGCAGCGTCATCACGTCCTCCCGTCTCATCCGTCCACGCCGGCGCCGGCCCGGTGGCGGCCGGCAGCCTGGACGA
>JAMOQA010000494.1 GCA_027064265.1 Acidobacteriota bacterium | reverse complement strand
CAGCCGACGGCGTGGAGGTGCACCCAGGACGCCCAGGCGTTCCCGCGGACGATCCCGTCGCGCCCCTCGATCCCCGTCCCGCGCCGCAGGCGCAGCACCGTGCGGTCCGCATCCTCGCCGCCCACGATCCGGCTGTAGTGGAACTCGTGGCCGCGGAGGGTGCGGCCGGAGGGCAGGAACGGGTTCTCCGCGGCGACCACCGCGTCGACGTAGCCGTGGCCGACGGGCTGCGGCGTGGTCTCCACGACGAGGTCGAGGGCGCCGCACATCTCGTGGGCCCGCCCGTGGGCCCGCAATTCCCGGGCCAGGTAGATCAGGCCCCCGCACTCCGCCCACGCCGGCATCCCCGCGCGGATCGCTCCCGCGATCTCCCGCCGCAGCGGCGCGTTCGCCGCGAGGCGGGCGGCGTGCTCCTCGGGGAACCCCCCGGGGAACCACAGGGCATCGACGTCGGGAAGCTCCTGGTCCCGCAGCGGCGAGAAGAACACGATCTCGGCGTTCCGCGCCGCGAGGGCCTCGACGTTCTCCGGGTAGACGAAGCTGAACGCCTCGTCCCGGGCAACGCCAATCCGCACCCGCGAGAACCGCGCCGCGCCACCTCCCGTGGGGAGGTCGATGGCCGGGGCCCCCCGCGCGATCCGCAGGATGGCCTCGACGTCGACCCCTTCCGCAATGGCCGCCCGCGCCGCCTCGATCGCCTCCTCGGAGGCCCCGTGCTCGGCCACCGGGACCAGGCCCAGGTGCCGCCCGGGCAGGGGAAGGTCCCGCTGGCGCCGGATGCAGCCGACCACCGGCGGGGCGCCGGAGCGGACCAGCGCCTCCCGGATCACCGCCTCCTGGCGCTCGTTCGCGACGTCGTTGAGGATCACGCCGGCCACGTGGACCCCGTCCTCGAACGACGTGCACCCGGCGACCAGGGCGGCGACGGTGCGCGTCACCTTGACGGCGCGCACCACGAGCAGCACGGGGGCCGCGATGCGGCGGGCGAGCTCGGCGCTCGAGTGGCTCCCCGCCGCGTCCATGCCATCGAAGATTCCCCGGTTTCCCTCCACCAGCAGCAGGTCAGCATCCTGCACCGGGCGGAGGGCGTTCCCCAGGGCCGAGGGCCCCATCATCCAGGTGTCCAGCGTCCGCGCGGGTCGGCCGCTGGCGGCGGAGAGCCAGGCGGCGTCGATGAAGTCCGGGCCCTTCTTCGCGCCGACGACCTCGAGGCCGCGACGACGGAACTCGGCCGCGAGGCCGAGGGCGACGAGCGTCTTGCCGCTGTCGCCCGCCAGCCCCGCGACCATCACCCTGGGGACCCGGAGGATCATCGCCTCGCCCGCCTCACACCAGGTCGAGGAAGCCGCAGGGGCACTCCTCGGCGCACTTCTTGCAACCGTCGCAGGTCGCGAGGTCGATCGTGTAGTAGTGGCCCGGGCCGGGGTCCCCGACCTTCTTGAAGCAGTTGTTCTGGCAGTACATCCAGCACCGCTCGCAGCCGAAGCAGAGCCCGCACGAGAAGCAGCGGGTCACCTCCTCGAGGGCCTGCTCCCGCGTGATCCCGAGATCGACCTCGTCGAGCGGGCGGGCCAGCCGCTCCTCGGCGGAGAGGATCTTCCGCTCCGCAGGCGGCTTCGGGTCGTAGAAGTCCTTCAGGATCCTGTCCGGCCCGATCTCCGGCCGCGCGTCGGCGGCCGGCAGCGGTTCGCCGGAGAGCTCGGCATGGATCGACTCGGCCGCCTTCCGCCCCTGGCCGATGGCGATGGTCGCGAGTCCCAGGCTGAGCAGGTCGCCCCCGGACCAGACCTTCTCGATCGGGGTGCGCCCCCACTCGTCCACGTCACGCCACGAGCCGGCCTCTCCCTCGACGCCGAGGGTCGACCAGTCCGGCTGCTGGCTGACCGCCATGACGACGGTGTCGGCCTCCATCTCGAAGACGTCGCCCTCGATCGGGATCGGCCGCCGGCGGCCCGACTCGTCCGGCTCGCCGAGCTCCATCCGCTGCACGACCAGCTTCGCGATCTTCCCGTCCGGGCCGCGCTCGATCCGCGCGGGCGCGGCCAGGAACTCGATGCGGATCCCCTCTTCCAGCGCCTCGACGATCTCCCGCTCGATCGCCGGCATCTCCGCCCGCGTCCGGCGGTAGAGGATCGTCACCTCGGCGCCGCTCCGCCGGGAGACCGTCGCCGCGTCCATCGAGAGCCGCAGGCAGACGCGGGCCGCGTCGATGGCGGTGTCGCCGCCGCCGACGATCACCACCCGCTCGCCGACGTCGATCTTCTCGCCGGAGTTGACCCGGGCGAGGAACTCGGTCCCGGTGAAGACCCCCGGACCGTCCTCCCCGGGGATCCCCATCGTCTTTCCCTTGTGGGCGCCGATCCCGACGAAGACCGCGTCGTACTCCTTCCGCAGGTCGTCGAGGGAGAGGTCCTGCCCGACGCGGACGCCGCACTTCAGCTCGACGCCCAGGTCGAGGATCCGCTGGATCTCGGCGTCCAGGACCTCCCGCGGCAGGCGGTAGACCGGGATGCCGTAGCGCAGCATCCCCCCGGGCTTGTCGTACGCCTCGTAGACCGTCACGCCGTACCCGCGGCGGGCGAGCTGGTAGGCGCAGGAGAGGCCGGCGGGGCCCGCCCCGATCACGGCCACCTCCTTCCCCCGGCTGCCCGCGTCGGCCAGGCGGCGCAGGGCGAGCTTCCGCTCGATGCCCCAGTCGCCGATGAACCGCTCGACCGAGTTGATCTCGACCGCCCCGTCCTTCTCCTTCCGGTTGCAGCCCTGCTGGCACGGGTGCGGGCAGACCCGCCCCATGACCGCGGGGAACGGGTTGGTCTCGACCTCGATCTGCCACGCCCGGTCAAGGGCCTCCTCGAGGGTGAGCCCCATCTTCTCGCGCTCGGCGATGACGGTCAGCCAACCGCGGATGTCGTTCCCCGAGGGACAGT
>JAMOQA010000493.1 GCA_027064265.1 Acidobacteriota bacterium | reverse complement strand
GTTGAGGACCTCCCAGTGGGCCGGCCCGGTGGTGGTGTTGAACGCCCCGGGCAGGACGACGAGCTCCGCGCCCCGCAGGGCCATCGCCCGGAAGAGCTCGGGGAAGCGCAGGTCGTAGCAGACCGCGAGCCCGATCGTCCCGAGACTCGTCCGGGCCACCGAGATCTCGTTCCCGGGGGCGAGCACCGCCGACTCGGTGAACCGGATCCCGCCGGGGATGTCCACGTCGAACAGGTGCACCTTCCGGTGCCGCAGGACCATCCGGCCCTCCGGGTCCCAGAGGGTGGCGGTGTTCCAGACCCGGTCCCCCTCCCGCTCGGGAATCGACCCCCCGACCAGGTGGATCCCGAGTTCCCGGG
Source organism: Acidobacteriota bacterium (assembly GCA_027064265.1). Lineage (GTDB taxonomy): Bacteria > Acidobacteriota > Polarisedimenticolia > J045 > J045 > JAMOQA01. The sequence goes on along the minus strand of JAMOQA010000493.1, from coordinate 7,215 downwards.
CGAGGCGCGAACACAGCCGGCCCGACGGGCCGTCCGGCAGGGGTTCCGCCAGCTCGTGGAACCGGTCGGCCTCGTAGGGACAGGAGAACATCTCGGGCAGCACGACCAGCCGGGCCCCGGCCGCCGCCGCCCGGCGGACCTCTTCCTCGGCCCGGGCATGGTTCGCCTCCCGGTCCGGGCCGACCGCCATCTGCACCAGGGTCACCGAGAACCTCTCCATCCGCGCACCTCCGACCGTTCGTCGTCCCGGGCGAACCGGCGGTCCGGGCCGCCCCCTTCTCCCCTTCCGCCGGGGCCCGGGAGGCCCCCTAGAATGGCCGGGACCGGCCGCGCCGTCATCCCGGCGCGGCGCCACGAGAGAAGAGCACGAGAGAAGAGAAGGGAGACCGGCACCATGACCCGAGCTGCCCGGTGGGCCATCGCCCTCGTCCTGCTGTTCGTCCTCGCCAGCTTCGCCACCCTGCTGATCGCCGCCTGGTCCCTGGGCAGCGGGATCTCCTTCCACCACGGGAACGTGCTCGCCGTACGCCTCGACCGCCCGGTGGTCGAGACCGCCCCGCGGGACCGGCTCTCCCGCCTCCTCGGCGAGGAGACCCTCGTGCTCCGCGACCTGGTGGCCGCGATCGACGCGGCCCGCGAGGACGACCGCATCGACGGTCTCTACCTCGAGGTGGACGACACGTCCCTCGGCTGGGCCCAGGGAGAGGAGCTGCGGGCGGCCATCACCCGGTTCCGGAAGTCCGGGAAGTGGACCGTCGCCTGGGCCGAGACCTTCGGCGAGATGGGGGGCGGCACCGGGGCCTACTGGCTGGCCAGCGCCTGCCGGGAGGTCTACCTGGCCCCCCCGGGCGACGTGGGGCTCACCGGGCTGCGGGTGGAGACGCCGTTCATTCGCGGGCTCCTGGACAAGCTGGGAATCGTCCCCCAGTTCGGGCAACGGAAGGAGTACAAGAACGCGGTCAACACCTACACGGAGACCGACTACACGAGGCCCCACCGGGAGGCCCTCGAAGCGCTCCTCGACGTGCTGTACGGGGAGCTGGTCGACGGGATCGCCGCGGGCCGGGAGCTGACCCCGGAGCGGGTGCGCGAGCTGATCGACGGTGGCCCATGGACGGGGGACGAGGCGAAGGAACACGGGCTCGTCGACGACCTGCTCTACCGGGACCAGCTGATGGACCTCCTCGAGAAGAAGGCCGGGCGGGACGACCCCCTCGAGCCGGTGGACAGGTACCTGGACCGGCGTGAGCCGTTCTCCTCCGGCCGGAAGAAGCTCGCCGTCGTCTACGCGGTCGGGGCGATCCAGCGCGGCGAGTCGGGGGCCGACCCGCTCTACGGCCGGACGATGGGTTCGGACACGATCGTTCGCGCCCTCCGGAAGGCCCGCGAGGACGACTCGGTCGACGCGGTCGTGCTCCGCGTGGACTCCCCCGGCGGTTCCTACGTCGCCTCCGACCTGATCCGGCGGGAGGTGGTCCGGACGGCGAAGGAGAAGCCCCTGCTGGTCAGCATGGGAAACTACGCGGCCTCCGGCGGCTACTTCATCTCGATGCAGGGTCCGTCCATCCTCGCCGACCGCACGACGATCACCGGCTCGATCGGCGTGTTCGGGGGCAAGTTCGTCACCCGGGACTTCTGGGAGAAGAAGCTCGGCATCCGTTTCCCCGGCATCCAGCGGGGACGCCATGCCGACCTGATGTCCACCCAGGAACCGTGGGACGAGGAAGGCTGGGCGAAGATGAACTCCCTGCTCGACCGGATCTACGACGACTTCGTCACCAAGGCGGCGAAGGGTCGCGGCATGACGTACGACGAGCTGGAGCCCCTGGCCCACGGGCGGGTCTGGGCCGGGAAGGACGCCCACGCGCGGAAGCTGGTCGACGAGATCGGCGGTCTCCGGGAAGCCCTCGACCGGGCCTGCGTCGAGGCGGGAGGTGAACCGGGCGAGGGGTACCGGGTGGAGGTCCTCCCCCGCCCGAAGAGCTTCCTCGAGCGGCTGCTCTCCCGCGACCGGGACGAGGTGCTCCTCGGGCCGGAGGGACGCCGGGCCCTCGCCCTCGTGCGGCTGCTGACCCGGCCCGCCCCGGAAGCCCTCCTGCTCGACCCGGACCTGCCCCGGGTCCGGTGAGCCGGGGCCGGTGAAGGGCTCGTTCCTCGTCGAGCTCCCCAACCCGCCCTGCGGGGACCCGGCGGTGATCGTGCGTCCCCGGAACCGGGGCCTCGCGGTCCTCGCCGAGGCGGGGGACCTCTCGCGCGTCTCCCCGCGACGACTGCTCTCGGTGCGGGTCGCCCTCGTCTCCCATTTCCACGTGGACCACGCCTATGGCCTCGCGCGCCTGCTGCGGGTGCGCCTCGGTCACCCGGAGCGTCCCCTCTCGATCCTCGGCCCCCCGGGGAGCGCCGCCCGGGTGGCGCACCACCTGGCCGGGTACCTCTGGAACCTGCTTCCCGCCTACCCCCTCGACCTCGCCGTCCTCGAGGTGCACCGGGACCGGCTGGAGACCTGGACCTTCCCCCGGGAGGCGGGTTTCGACCCGGTACGTGCCGGGAGCCGGCCCTGGTCCGCCGGGGAGGCGGTGTTCGAGATCGAGGAAGAGGGCCTCCTCGTTCGCTGCCTTCCCCTCGACCACGGGGGGACGACATCCCTCGCGTGGCGGATCGACGAGGAGGAAGGCCTCCACGTCGATCCCGACGCCCTCGCCCGCGCGGGGCTCGCGCCCGGACCCTGGCTCGGGGAGCTCAAGCGTCTCGTCCGGGAGGGGGCGCCACCGGGGTCCCTCGTGGAGCTGCCAGGGGGGAGGTCGGCGCCCCTCGGAGACCTGGAGCGGGAACTCCTCTTCCGCACCCCCGGTGACACGGTCGCCGTCGCCTGCGACCTCTCGCCGACGGAGGAGAACGTCGGCGCGCTCGCCCGGTTCGCACGGAACGTACGGACCCTCGTCCTCGAGGCGTACTACCGGGCGGCGGACGCGGCCCTCGCGCGGGAGCACGGCCACCTCGCCACGCCGGAGGCCGGGCGACTCGCCCGGGAAGCGGCGCCCGGGCGGCTCGTTCCGTTTCACTTCTCGCCCCGTTACGAGGGGAAAGAGGGCCTCCTCCTCGATGAACTCCGGCGGTTCGCGGCGCCGGTCCCGGTGTCCTCCGCCACCCCCCTCGACCCCTGTTCAAACGGGTAGCGTGATGCGGTATACTTCCCGGTGCGGTACGGGGAACCCGGGCCGGGGGGTCTCGGGTACCCCGGGGGAAGAGGAAGGGGGAACGATGGGGTCGGGCATCTCGCCGCGGCCGTCCGGGTCGGAGTCGCGCCAGCACGTCGCGCTGTTCCTCGAGGAAGCTCGCCGCCTGCTCGAGCTGCACGGGGGGCCGGGCGCCGCCGACGCAGGCAAGCGCAAGGAAGACGGTTCGCAGAACGCGCAACAGGGCCGAACGGACGTCGCCCGCCAGCTGGTCGAAGCGAACATCTTCTACGTCGTCCAGATGGCCGGGGAGTTCCGTTCGCGGAAGGTCCCGTTCGAGGAGCTGCTCGCGGAAGGGGTCCTCGGCCTGGTGGAGGCCGCCCGGCGGTTCGACCCGGACCGGGACGTCAAGTTCCTGTCCTACGCCACGTGGTGGATCCGCAAGCGGATGCTGGAGTACATCAACCGGGAATCCAGCGCGGTGCGGCTCACCCGTCACGCCCGGGAGAAGCGGCGGTTGCTCCTCGACCTCGAGGAATCGCTCCGCCGGGACCTGGGCCGCGAGCCCACCCTCGAGGAGATCGCCCAGGAAGCGGGGCTCGACCCCGACGTCGTCCGGCGGCAGAAGGACGTCTCCCCCACCGTCTTCTCCCTCGATCACCTGGAGCGGCCGGACGCCTACGAGACGCTCCGCCTCGCCGTCGATCCGCGAGAGCACCCCTCCCCCGAGGAGATCGTCGCCGAGCGGCTCGCCTGCCGGAGGCTGCGGCGGGAACTCGCCCGCCTGCCCCGGCGGGAGCGGACGATCCTCGAGCACCGCTTCGGGATGAACGGGCGCGAGCCGATGACGTTCTCGTCCCTCGGACGCCTCCTCGGGATGAGCCGGGAGCGGGTCCGGCAGATCGAGAAGGAGGCCCTCGCCCGTCTCCGCCGCCGGCTCACCCTGCCCGAGCGACGCCGGCGGCGGCAGCGCGCCGGCGCCACCGGGGTCGTTCCATGCTCTCCTTCGTCTACCAGGAAACCGTCGGCGGCGCCGTCTTCCTCCTGGGACTGATCCTCGCCTGGCGGGCGGGCGAGGTCGGGCCCCGGGGGCGCGGCGCACGGCGCCTCGCGGTCCTCGTCGGCGGGTTCCTGCTCCTCGCCCTCTGCCAGGGCACGCTCCAGTGGCTGGCCACCCGCTGATCGGCGGTGCGGACCTCGCGGTCCTCCTCGCCTACTTCGTCGCCATCCTGGGGGCCGGGGCCTGGGCGGCCCGGCGCAGCCGCGGACTCGCCGACTTCCTGCTCGGCGGCCAGCGGTTCTCCTGGTGGCTGGTCGCCTTCTCCTGCGTGGCGACCGTCGTCGGGTCGTACTCGTTCGTCAAGTACTCCGCCGCCGGGTTCCGGTACGGTCTCTCCTCCAGCCAGACCTACCTGAACGACTGGTTCTGGATGCCCCTCTGGATGCTCGGGTGGCTCCCGATCGTCTACTGGGGCCGGATCACCTCGGTGCCGGAGTACTTCGAGCGGCGCTTCGGCCGCACCGTCCGGCGCACCGCGACCCTGCTCCTGCTCGTCTACCTCCTCGGGTACCTGGGGATCAACTTCCTGACGATGGGACGCGCCCTCGAGGCCCTGGCGGGATGGCCCCTCTTCGCCTCGGCCGGCCTCGCCGCCCTGGTCTGCGGGATCTACGTCAGCCACGGGGGACAGACCGCGGTGATCTTCACCGATCTCTTCCAGGGCGGGCTCCTCCTGGTGGCCGGGATCGGCCTCTTCGTCGCGGGCCTCGCCGCGGTGGGCGGGCCGGCGGCGTTCTGGGAGGGCCTCGGGACGACCGGCCGGGCCGTGCTCCCACCGTTCGCCGAGCCGCCCGAGTTCAACTTCGTCGGGATCTTCTGGCAGGACGCGATGGCGGGAGGCGTCGCGTTCTGGTTCCTCAACCAGGGAATCCTGATGCGCTTCCTCTCGGCCCGCAGCGTGCGCGACGCCCGCCGGGCGGCGGTCTTCGTGCTGCTCGTCCTGATGCCCCTCGCGGCGGTGGCGGTCTCGGGGGCCGGCTGGGTCGGGCGGGCGATGGCGGCCCGCGGCCTGCTCGACCCGGGGACGCCTCCTTCCGCGATCTTCGTCGTCGTCGCCGAGCGCGTCCTTCCCGCGGGGCTCTTCGGGCTGGTCACGGCGGCCCTGGTCGCCGCGCTGATGTCGACGGCGGACACGCTGGTCAACGCGATCGCCACGATCGTCCTCGTCGACCTCTGGCGGCCGTGGCGGACCGCGCGCGGCCGGGACCGGGGCCCCGAGCTCGCCGTGGCCCGCGTGGCGTCGGCCGGGGCCACCGTCCTCGGCTTCGCCCTCGTGCCCCTCTTCGCCGCCTTCGGCTCGATCTACCGGGCCCACGGGGCCTTCACGGCGGCGATCACGCCCCCCCTCGCCGTCGCCCTCCTCCTGGGGATCACGTGGCGGCGGTTCGGGCGCGCCGGGGCCCTCGCGACCCTCGCGGGGGGCACGGCCGCCATCGTCCTCTCGTTCGCCTTTCCCGGCCTGGTCGCCCCCTTCGCCCACGGGGTACGCCTCGAGGCCGGCGTCAAGGCGTACACCTACGTCCGTGCCCTCTACGGTCTCGTGGTCTCCGCCGTGCTCGGGATCGGGACGACCCTCCTCGTCCGCGGCGGCGCGGAATCGCCCGGCACCCTCGTCGTCGGCCCGGTGCGGGAGATGCTCAGGTCGTTCAAGGGAGACGACCCCCGGCCCGGTCCCGGTCCCGTCCTGCTCCTCGCAACGGAAGCGCTGGAGGAACCGCCACCGGAGGATCCCTGGACACCGGTGAGTGTCGCGGTTCACCCCGACGACCTCGCCGCCCTCGACGCCCGGGAGGGCGACCTGCTCCTGGTCGTCGCCGATCATCCCCTGCGCTCGGGATGGCAGGGCTTCCGGGGCAGGGCCCGGCTGGACGCGGGCACGCCGGGGGGTACCCTGCGGGCGCCGGCGGACCTGCTCCACCGCCTCGGCCTCGACCCGGGCCACCGGGTCCGGGTCACCCGCGAGCTCTGATCCCGGCCGGCAGGAGGACCCCCGTGGCTGGCGATCCCCTCGCTCCCCTCCTTCCCTGGCTCGGCCGCCGGATCGAGCACTGCCCCTGCGGCCGTCACCACGAGGTCGCCCTTCGCCGCGTGGTCGGCGGGGCCGGGGCCCTCGACGGCCTCGTCGACCTCGTCCGCGCCCTGGTCCCCCGGGGCGCCCCGGTCCTGCTCCTCGCCGACCCCGACACCCGGGACGCGGCAGGCTGCCGGGCGCGGGAAACCCTCGTTCGCGCCGGCCACCCGGTGGAGGAACTGCTGGCAGGCCGGGAGCCCCACTGCGATGACGTCACCCTGGAAGCGCTCGCGAGGGAGATCCGCACCTCGCCGGCCCTCCTGGTCGCGGTGGGCGCCGGCACGATCAACGACCTGGGGAAACTCCTCGCCGCGAGGCTCGGCGTTCCCCAGGTGACGGTCGCCACCGCCGCCTCGATGAACGGGTACGCCTCCTCGATCGCCGCCTTCACCGAGCGTGGACTCAAGCGGACGATCCCGGCGCCGCCCCCCGTGGCGCTGGTCCTGGACGCGGACGTCCTCGCCGCGGCGCCCCCCCGCCTGCGCGCCGCCGGGTTCGGCGACCTCCTGAGCAAGCCGGTCTCGAGCGCGGACTGGCTCCTCGCCCGGGCACTGGTCGACGAGCCGGTGTGCGAGACCGCCCTCTCCCTCGCGGACGCGGCCGCCGCCGGGATCCGCGAGCGGGCCGCCGCGATCGGGGCGGGGGATCCGGGGGCGGTCCTCTCCCTCGCGGTGGCGCTGGTGCTCTCCGGGATCTCGATGGCGGTGGCCGGGGCGTCGTCACCGGCGTCGGGAGGCGAGCACCTGGTCAGCCACTACCTGGACATCTCGGCCGACGCCTGCGCCCGGTCGCCTCGGCTCCACGGGGAGCAGGTCGCGGTCGGCACGCTGGCGAGCCTCGCGCTCTACCGGCGACTGCGGGAAGCGGCCCCCCCGGACTCGTCCGCGCCGCCGCCCCCGGAGGAAGAC
>JAMOQA010000492.1 GCA_027064265.1 Acidobacteriota bacterium | reverse complement strand
CTCCGGGCCGCCCGGCGTTGCGCGTCCCGCTCTCGCCCGGACCAGCCCCGTTCCCGGCGCACCTCGCGGGAGAGCTGGCGGACGGGACGGCCGGGGACCAGATTGAACCCCGGAGGCACGTTCCGGATCGATGACGACCCTGCTCGGCACCCTGCTCGACTCGCTCCGGCGCCGCGCGCCGGCGGAGGAGAACCTCGCCTGCCCCCGCTGCGGAACGCGCGGCTCCCTGGTGCCCGTGGAGGTTTCGCTTCCCGGCGGGCTCCTCGCGTGCCGGTCCTGCGGCCAGGCCGCGGACGAGACCGGCCGACGCCTCGACCCGTGTCCCCGTTGCGCCTGGCCCTCTCCGCCCCGGGGGCAGGATCGTCATCCCTGCCTCCCGGCCGAGGAGCTGCCGTCCTCGCCCCTGGACGAGGCCCTGCTCGAGGACCTGCTCCCGGAGGTGACCGGCAGGCCGGTGGAGACCGAGCGCCTCGAGGACTACGTGGCGGGGGTGCTCGAGCGACTCGCCCCCGGGCCGGAGCCGGCCCGGGTCCATCTCCTGGACGGGGGGGAACCCCTCGTGTGCCTGCTTCCCGGCGGCAGGCGGCTGGTCTGTTCCCTGGGGATGCTCGCGGTGCTCGAGGACGAGGCGCAGCTCGCCTTCGTCCTGGCCCGGGAGGTCGTCTTCGAGGAGCGGGGCCTGGTCGGGAAGCGGTTCGCGGGGACCGGCCGCGAGAGCCGGGGAGGGTTCTTGTCCTTCCTGCGCGGCGGTACTCGCCGGACCGTGCGGGACGCCCTCCTGCTCTCCCTGCTCGTCGGCTGGGGGCCCGACCTGGAGCGGGAGGCCGACCTCCTGGCCCTGCGTCGCGTCGCGCGGGCGGGCTGGGACCCGCGCCGTGCGGCCGGCGTCCCGGCGCTGCTCGAACCGGGGGCCCTCGAGGGGGCCGGCAGCCGGTTCGCCGGGGCGGCGGCGCGGGCCCGGGACCTGCGGGAGGAGGCCGCCCTGCTCGTCGCCCGGCCCGCTTCCCGGGTCAACCGGGAGGTCTACCGGAGGGCCGTGGGCGGCTTCGCCGTCTTCGCGACCCCCTGACGCACGATTCCCCGGCCCGGTCCGGTGTCAATCCTTCTTCCGGGGGCGCACCCGGCGGGCGCTTCCCCCGTGCCCGCCACCGGACCGGGAACCGCTCCCGCGGCGAGGGGCCACCGACCGGGGAGCCCGGCGGGAGGGAGGCGTGGCCCGGGGGGTTCGCTGCGGGACCGGTGCTCGCCGAGGCGTCGCCCGGGAGGGCCGGGAGGGGCGCACGCGGGGAGAACGGGGTGCCCGCCGGCTCGGGCTGGTCACCGGGGACCTGCGGGGGGTGCGGCCCGGGGAGACGGGAGACGCTCCCTGGCGCGGGGGCACCGGGCGGTTCGGCCGCACCGGCGTGACGGCGCCCCGATCCCCCTTCCGGGACCCGGTGGCGCCGGGACGCAGGGTACCGGCCCCGGCCCCCTGGCCCAGGTTGCCGAGGAAGTGCCGCACGCCCCGCTCTCCCTCGGGGACGACCCGGGGGCGGGCCGGCGCCGGCGTCCGGGCCGGTTCCCGGGGGCGCGCCGGGCGCGCCGGCCTGGCGGCGCTCACGCCGTTCCCTCCGGGCGGGTTCGAGCGCCGGCCGCGGGGCCGCGGGGCGGGTGCCGGTGCCTTCCCCGGGCGGCCCTTCCGGTCGGCGGCCGTGCCACCGTCCCCGTCGAGCCGGCGGTAGCGGATCACCGGGCGTTCCTCGCGGGACGGCGAACCGGCTCCCGGCCGACGCGGGCGCGCGGGGCGGCGGGGCAGGGCCCGTTCCTTCCGGCCTGGACCGGCGGCCCTGCCCGGGCGGACGTCCCGTTTCCGGTCGACGACGCCCGCGCCCTTGCCGGGCACGCCCGCGCGTCCGTCCCTGCGGAAGCCGGGCAGGACCCGCCGCGGAGTCTTCCCGGACGGGGCCGCCTTCCCGGGCCGTCGCCGGACCAGCTCGCGTTCCACGTCCCGGAAACCGCGCCTGCGGGCCGGCCGGAGGAGGGGATCCGCCTCGGTGACCGGGCGGGCGATGGCGGGCCGGGTGCGGGCGAGCCGCTCGGCGCGGGCGAACACCGTTCCCGGCTCGAGCCGGAACCGTCCCGGCCCCGGGCGCACCGGGCGCGGATCGCCGGGCCTGCCGGGGTGGGGCCGCACGCCGGGCCGGGGGCGGCGGTGACCGGGCCCGGGCCGGTGCCCACGCCGGGGCGGAAGGATCGCGCGGCGGGAGATCACGCCCCGGCGCAGGTCGTCGATGATCACGTGGTGCACGTGCACGTGCCAGGCGTCCACGTACCAGAAGTCGTGGTAGCCGACGAAGACCCACGGGTGGTGATCGAACGGCCCCCATCCCCAGGTGAAGCCGATCGAGACGTGGACCGGCGCGTCGTACCAGCCGAGGGGACACCAGCCGACCCAGCGCGGACCGTAGTACCAGGTGACCCAGGCCGGGGCGAAGACGCTCCCCGGGATCCAGACCCAGCCGGCGGAGGCGTACCACTCCCAGCGGCCGTAGTGGTAGACGGCGAAGCCCCAGGGCTCGGCCCCGACCCAGGCGGGGCCCCACGGGCCGGGAACCCACCGGCCACGCACGTAGGGCCGCCAGTCCGGGTCCTCGTCCGGGTGCCAGCACCATCCCCAGCCGTCCACCCAGATCCACTCGCCGTAGCGGGACAACTCGCCGTAGTACGGCCGCACCGGCTCGGGCAGCTCGCGGTACTCGGGCCCCGGGGCCGCGCGCATGCGGTAGACGTCGTCCCGGGCCGCGACCCAGGCGTCGAAGCCGTCGCGCACGAGGACGTTGTACGACCAGGGGCGACGGGGACCATGGCCCGGGAGGACCCGGGTGCGCATTCCGCCGACGAGCACGACGCTGCCGTGTTCCCCGGCCACCTCCGCCCGGCCCCGCTCGACGGAGACGCGGACCCGGTCACCCGGCTCCACGTCGACCCGGAAGGCGGTCGGCTCCAGCGGGTAGACGGACGCGGCCGGCGTGTCGACCCGGAACCCCCGGCCGCCCCGGGGGGAGGGCACGTCGACCTGGATGCTGCCGCGGACGAGACCGAGGAGGGAGAGCCCCGGGTCGTCCGGCCGGGTCGGGTCGGCGAACCCGAAGAACTCGACCACGGTGTTCCGGTCGACGCGCACCAGGGACCCGTCGGGCAGCTGGACCTCCACTCGCTGGCGCGCCCGGGTCTCGAGCCGGTCGCCGGGGTAGAGGGGGGCGTTGAACGTGAGGTCCTCCTCGTAGCCCTCGTGGCGGACCACGTGGACGCCGTCCTCCTCGAAGCGGATCCGGGCGAACGCCGGGCTGGTCTCCGGGGCGAGCGCGGCCTCGGCGTCCCCCGGGGCCGCGGTTCCATCGAGGGAGACGCGGGTGTCCCGGGCGAGGGCGTTCGGGGAGAGGGCGCCCGCCGCGAGGAGGGCGAGGGCGGCGAGGCCCGCGAGAAGCGCGGGGCGTCCCGGGTGTCGTCGCTGGCGGTCGGTTCTCATGGTGGCCTCCGGGACCCCGGTCGGGTCCGCCCCTTGTGATTGCAACAATCGTGCCGGAGGTTGCGGGCCTGTCTTGTGCATGTTCATGTCATGGATTTCCCGGGGGATACACCGCCCGGCCGCGGGCCGATCCGGGCGGGGAGACCGTCTCCCCGGGAGGACGGCCGGCTTCCCGTGGGGACGGCGGGTTCCGGCTTTGACCGGCCCGGGACCGGGTGGTAGCGTCCGGGGGTGGCCGGAGGCAGGTGCCGCCGCGAGAGGAAGCAGCCATGGCCGTTCGTCCCGTCGTCCTCTATCCCGACCCGGTCCTCCTCGAGCCGACCCGCGAGGTCGACGAGGTGGACGACGACCTCCGCGCCCTGGTCGCGGACATGATCGAGACGATGCACGCGGAACCGGGGGTCGGCCTCGCGGCGAACCAGGTGGCGGACCGGCGGCGGGTGATGGTGATCGACCTCTCCGCCGGCGAGGAACCCGGCCAGGTGAAGGTGTTCGTCAATCCCCGCATCGTCGAGGAAGAGGGTTCCCAGGCCGGGGAGGAGGGCTGCCTGAGCTTCCCCGGCATCTTCGAGGTGATCACCCGGCCGATGCGCGTGCGGTTCACCGCCTTCGACCTGGACATGAACCCGGTGGAGGAGGTCGCCGAGGGGTTCTACGCCCGGGCGGTCTGCCACGAGGTCGACCACCTGGACGGGGTCGTGTTCCTCGAGCGGATGAGCCCGCTCAAGCGTCGTCTCGCCCTGCGGAAGATCGAGAAGCTCCGCCGCCGGGGAGAGTGGACCGCCTGAGACGCCGGGAGACGCGGGTGGCGGGTGAGCTCAGGGTGGTCTTCTTCGGCACCCCGGAATGGGCGGTGCCGTCCCTCGCGGCCCTCGTCGGGTCCCGGCATCGCGTGGTCGGGGTCGTCACGGCCCCGGACCGGCCCCGGGGTCGTTCCCGCAAGCCCCGCCCTGCGCCGGTCAAGGAGTTCGCGGTCGCACGCGGGATCGGGCCGATCCTCCAGCCGGAGACCCTGCGGGGCCGGGCCAACCGGGAGCCGATCCTCGCCCTCGCTCCCGACGCCCTCGTCGTCGTCGCCTACGGGAAGATCCTGCCGGGCCGGCTCCTCGACGCGCCGCGCCTCGGCGCGATCAACGTCCACTTCTCCCTGCTTCCGCGACACCGGGGGGCGAGCCCGGTCCAGCACGCGATCCTCGCCGGCGACCGGGAGACCGGCGTGACGACGATGAAGATGGACCGGGGTCTCGACACCGGGCCCGTGCTGCTGGCGGAACGGGTGCCGATCGAGCCGCGGGAGGACGCGGCGCACCTGGGGGCAAGGCTCGCGGAACTCGGTGCGGACCTCCTGCTGCGCACGCTCGACGACCTCGCGGCGGGCACCCTCGTCCCCCGGCCACAGCCGGAGGTGGGGGTCACCTGGGCGCCCCCGATCACGAAGGAGATGGGGATTGTCCGCTGGGACGAGCCCGCGGAGAATATCGACCGGAAGGTGCGGGCCTTCGTTCCCTGGCCCCCGGTGACCGCCCGGGGACCGCGGGGGACGATCCGGCTCGTCGAGGTGGAACCCCTCGCGGGAGAACGGACTGGCGCGCCTCCCGGCACCGTTCTGCGGAAGGCGGGCGAGGCGGTGGACGTGGCGGCGGGGGGCGGAACGATCCTCCGGGTCCACCGGCTCCAGCCGGCGGGGTCCCGGGCGATGCCCGCCGCGGCGGCCGTGGCGGGACGGCACCTCGAGATCGGCGGACGGCTCGAGGACGGAGGAGAGCGATGAACGACGAGGCGCGGCCTCCCGAGGAGGAGCGGCGCGACGCGGCAACCGGCGACACCGAACCGGGAACTTCCCCGACCGGGTCGGGCGAGACGGAAGCCCGGCCGGGCAAGCCGGACCCGGGGGTCCGGGCGGAGGCGATCCGGATCCTCGCCGAGGTGGAGCGAGGGGCCTGGTCGGACCGGCTGCTGCAGTCCCGGTCCCGCCGGTTCGAGGACCCGCGGGAACGCCGGTTCCTCAACGTGCTCGTCCTGGCGACCCTCAGGTGGCAGGGGGCCCTCGACCGGGTGCTCGCCCCCTTCGTCCACGGAGGCCTGGCGCGGCTGCGCCCGGAGGTCCGGGCGGCCCTTCGTCTCGGCGTGGCCCAGGCCACCGTGCTCGGCAAGCAGCCCGCCATCGCCGGGGACACGACGGTCTCGGCGATGCGGGCACTCGGGGGACCGCGCCCGGCGGGGCTCGTCAACGCCGTGCTGCGGCAGGTCTTCTCGGGGGACGTGCCGGAGCCGGATCCCGCGGCGACGATCCCGGCCTGGCTGCACCGCCGCTGGGTGCTGCGTTACGGGAAGGAGCGGACGGAACGGCTGGTCCAGGCGGCGCTGCGCCCGGCACGACCGTTCCTGGTCGCCCGTCCCGACCGGGGCGGTCGGGAGGCGATCGCGGACGCGCTGGCCCGTGAAGGGGTGGAGACCCGGCCCGCCCGGCGCCATCCCTGGGGACTCGTCGTCCAGAAGGGCGCCCCCCAGCTGACGGAGGCGTTCGCCCGTGGAGACTTCCTCCTGGTCGACGAGGGGGCCGCCCTGGTGGCCTCCCTGGCGATGCCGGCGGACGGGCAGGCGGTCGCGGACCTGGCGGCGGCTCCCGGCGGCAAGGCCGCCATCCTCGCCCAGGGCGAGACCGCGGGAATCGTCGCCCTCGAGATCTTCCCCCGGAGGGCCCGCAACCTGGCCGCGTTGCTCGCCGAGCGGGCCCCGGCGGGGAAGGCGGCCGCGGTGGTCGCCGACGCGACCCGGCCGCCCCTGCCGGCGGAACGGTTCGGGACGGTCCTCCTCGATGCCCCGTGTTCCGGCACCGGCACGTTCCGGCGCCGGCCCGAGAAGCGGCACCGGGTGCGGCCGGAGGACATCCCGGACTGCGCGAAGCGCCAGGCCCGCATGCTGGACGCGGCCGCGCCCCTGGTGGCGCCCGGGGGAGCCCTCGTCTACGCGGTCTGCTCCCTCGAGGAAGAGGAGGGGATCGGCCAGGCCCGGGCGTTCCTCGAGCGCCACCCGGAGTTCGTGCCGGTCGATCCGGCCGGGGTCCTCGGGCACGCGGCCGACGGGCTGGTCGCCGAGGAGGACGGGATCCCGTACCTCGCGACCCGCCCGGAGGACGAGGACACGGACGGCTTCGTCGCCGTTCGCTTCGCGAGGCGCGCGGGATGACCGAGGAGTCCCGGGAGCGACGACCGGTCCGTTCCCGCCCGCGCCGGGGCCTGGCACTCGCCGGCCGGGCCGTGCTGCTGCTGGCGACCACGGGGCTGACCTTCGCCCTGGCCTTCTGGGGGACCCTGTGGGCGACGGTGCGGAGCCCGGACGTGGCGATCCCCTCGGTCATCGACCTGGACGAGCAGGTGGCGGAGGCGAAGCTCCGGTCCCTCGGCCTCGCTCCCCGGGTCGCTTCCCGCCGGTACGACGCGACCCGCCCGGAGGGAAAGGTTCTCGAGCAGTTTCCACCCCCGGGCAACCGGACCAAGCCCGGCCGCGAGGTGCGGCTCGTCGTCAGCCTCGGCCCGGAACGGGCGATCGTCCCCGACCTGCGCCGGGGGTCCCTCCGGCGGGCCCAGATCGCCCTGGCGGCCGCGGGGCTCCGGGTCGCGACCACCGCCTCGGTTCCCCACGGGACGATCCCCCTCGGCCGGGTGATCGCCCAGGATCCGTCCCCCGGCACGGTCTGCTACCCGGGAGACGGGGTCAGCCTGCTGCTGTCGGCGGGGCCGCCGCGGGTGGCGCGGATGATGCCGCTCCTCGAGGGAGACACGTGGGCCCGGGCCCGTCGCCTGCTGGAAGGGGCGGGTTTCCGGCGCGTGCGGTACCGTGGAATCGAGGACCGGGCGCCGGGCGACGCCGTGGTGATCGCCCAGGATCCGCGGCCCGGGTCCCGGGTCGACCCGGACGACCGGGTCATCCTGTTCCTGGAGCCCCCGCCGCCGGCGGGGACGGGAGACCGCCGATGATCGAGATCGCGCCGTCGATCCTGTCCGCCGACTTCGCGCGCCTCGCCGAGGCGCTGGCCCTGGCGGAGCGGGGCGGGGCGGGCGCCGTGCACGTC
>JAMOQA010000491.1 GCA_027064265.1 Acidobacteriota bacterium | reverse complement strand
CCGGCTCCACCGGCACCACCCAGACGTCGGAGTTGGTCGACCAGGCGAGCATCTCCCGGGGGTCGGGGTTCCTCGTGTACGCCAGCTCCCTGCCGTCCGGCGAGAAGTCGTACTCCCGCCCGGCGCCCGGGGAGAAGACCGGGGCCTCCCGGTCGCCGGGGGTCAGGTCGCGCAGCGACCCGTCGGCGAGTTCGGCCACCAGCACGTGCTGGACCTTGCCGTCGTACCAGGACGTCCAGTGCCGGTAGAGGAGTTCGTCGGCCAGGTGGGCCTTGACCGGGTTCTTCTCCCGGCGCTCGTCCCGCTCCCGGTTGCAGTCCATGTCGGCCCCGCACTCCGGCCAGACCTCGCTGGTGAACGCG
This sequence comes from Acidobacteriota bacterium, assembly GCA_027064265.1. GTDB lineage: Bacteria > Acidobacteriota > Polarisedimenticolia > J045 > J045 > JAMOQA01. Next base: position 7,248 of record JAMOQA010000491.1, on the reverse strand, counting down.
ATCCGCTTGCCGTCGGGGGACCACAGGATCCCGGAGACGCCGGTCGGGACCTCGACCAGCTTGCGGGCCTCTCCGCCGTCGACGGGCAGGAGCCAGATGCCCGGGTGCTCGCCCCGCTTCGCGACGAAGGCGATCGTCTTCCCGTCCGGCGAGAACCGCGGCTCGTGCTCGGAGACGTCCGGCGTGAAGGTCAGCTGGCGGGGCTCGCCGCCGGCGAGGTCGAGCAGCCACAGGTCGACGTTCTGCTTCCCTCGGCCGAGGTCGCGCTCCCGGACGGCGTAGACGATCTTCGTCCCGTCCGGCGAGGCCGAGACGTCCATCGGCCGGCGCAGCCGCCAGATGTCCTCGAGGGTGAACGCCCGCTTCTCCGCGGCCCGGGCCGACAGGGCCGCCGGGACCAGCAGGGAGAGCACGAGGAACAGGACCGGCACCCGGGCACGCATCAGTCGCCCTCCTCCCCCGGGCCGAGCAGCTCCTCGAACCCCTCCGGGATCGCCTGCTCGTCGATGCCGAGCCGCTCGACGACCACGTCGAAACCCATCCCCTCGAGCAGGTCGCCGACCACGTCGACGGCGAGCGACTCCAGGTAGACCGCCATCGCCCACCTGAGGAGCTGGCGCTTCCTGTCGTCGCCGAGGATCCCCTCCGGGGGCTTCGCCAGGGACTCGAGCTCCAGGTTGAACCCGCCGAGGTAGTCCCCGGGGGGGCCTTCCTCCTCCCCGGCCTCCTCGCCGGAGCCGTCGCCCCGGTAGATGCCGACGTCGACCACGGCGACCAGGCGAACCTCGCCGTCGGCCTCCTTCTCCTCGAGGCCGGACGAGAACTGGTAGACGATCTCGTCGCCGTCCTCCGGGAGCTGCTCCATCTCGCCGGAGAAGCGCCCGAGCCAGACCCGCTCGAGCCCGTACTCCTCGGTGATCCGGTCGACCAGGGCCTCGGCCCCGGCCTCTTCCGCGCTGACGTGGGGGATGTCGTCCCGGCGGTCCTCGCCGTTCCCCTTGGCGGCCATCTCGTCCTCCTTCGCTTCGCGGGTCCGCGGAGGCGACCCGAAGAAGCCTCCCGCGGACGTTCCGGGAAGACCGCACGATACCACCGGGATGCCGCCCGGGGGATCCCCCTTCCCCCCCGGGGTCCGGGCGGTGCAACCTTTCCCCGGTTCACCCGTTCGAGGAGTGAGCATGGACGACGCGGGCTACGAGCGGGCCCTCGCGGCCCACGGGGACCTGGTCTTCGGATACGCCCTGCGGATGCTCCGGGACCCCGAGGACGCCCGGGACGTGGCCCAGGAGGCGTGGATGAGACTCTGGCAGCACCGGCACCGCGTCGAGGAAGGATCGGCGAGGGCGTTCGTGATGACCTGCGCCCACCGGCTCTGCCTCGACCGGCTCCGCGCCCGCCGGTCCCGGCCCCGGGCGGCGGAAGAGGCGCTGGCGACGCTGCCGGAGAACCCGGCCGCCGGGCCCGACCGGCGGGCCGCGGGGCGGGAGACCGCCCGTGCCCTCGAGACGGCCCTCGCCGCGCTCTCCCCCCGGGACCGGGCGCTGGTCCTCCTCCGGGACGTCCACGGCCTTCCTTACCGGGAGATCGGCGACGCCCTGGGAATCGAGCGGGAAGGCACCCTGAAGGCGGCCCTCTTCCGCGCCCGGGAGCGGCTCCGGGCCCGGCTCGTCGCCGCGGGGGTGACGCCATGACCCGCCGGCTCACGGGGTGCGACGTCGCCCGGCGGCTCCTCCACGAGTCCCTCGAGCGGGAGCTCGCGCCCGCGGAGCGGGAGCAGCTCGCGACGCACCTGGCCGGGTGCCCCCGTTGCCGGGAGCTCCGGGACGACCTTCCGGGGCTCCTCGCCGGGCTCGCGGCCCTGCCGACCCCGGCGATGCCGGCCGACTTGCGGGAGGAGATCCGCGGCAGGACCGTGGACGCGCCCCGGGCCCGGGCGGGGCGCCTGGCGCTGGTGGCGGCCGCGGCCGTGCTCGCCCTGGCCCTCGGCCTGTGGCCCGCCCTCCACCCCCCGGCCGCGCCCGCCGCGTCCCCGGACGCGGTGGCGGCGGCGCGGCAGGTCCGGGTGGCGCTGGCGATTACCGGCCGCGGGCTCGCCACGGCCGGCGAGCGGGGCCTCGCCCTCTCGGTGGAGGGCGCCCTGGCCCCCGCCCTCGCCCGGGGCTCCCGGGCCGCCCTCGGCGCCGCCCTCGAGCCGCCCGCCGCCATCGCGGCCGCCCTGCTGCGTCCCGGCCCCCGCTCGTCCCCCGTCAAGAAGGAGGTGAGTCCATGATCCCCGCCCGGCTCCGCTTCCCCGCCCTCGCGTTCCGCCTCGCCCTCGCGGCGATGGTCCTCCTCCCGGCCGTGCCGGCCCTCGCCGGGAACCCCGACGGCGCCGTGCGCGGCGTGGTCGACGGCTCGTTCCTCGAGCGGTTCGCGCCCCGGGACGACGACGGCACCTTCGTCGAGGTGTCGCTCACGAAGCCGCTCCTCGAGCTGGCCGCCCAGGTGCTCGAGGCCCAGGATCCCCGGGTCGCCGAGATGGTGCGCCAGCTCGACTCGGTCAGCGCCCGGGTGATCGAGCTGCCTGACGGCGACGAGACCCTCGAGGAAGCGACCAGGGCGTTCCGGGAGGTCGCCGGCCGGCTCCACGAGAACGGCTGGCAGGTCCTGGCGAAGGTGCGGGACGGGGGTGACGAGATCCACGTCCTCGCGCTGCCCGGGGGAGACACGGTCGACGGCCTCACCGTGATGGTCCGGAGTTCCGACGGCGAGCTGGTCTTCGCCAACATCGCGGGGAAGATCGACCTCTCCCGGCTCGCCGAGGTCCTGGGGGCGCTCAACGTCCCGGGCATCGGCGAGACCCTCTCCGCGGTGCCGGGGGCGATGGGCATGCGGGGCGACGGGAAGGGAACCCGCGCCGGCAAGAAGCGGGAGGCACCCACGGGGAAGGACGCTTCCCCGAACGAGAACGGAGCCGGGAACCGATGAGTCCCCCGCGGACGCTCCTGCTCGTCCTCGGGGTCGTGGTCCTGGCCGTCGTGGTGCAGGCCGCGCTCCTCGTGGTATTCGCCTGGATGACGGTCGTCCCGGTCTCCTTCGCCGGTACGCACGTGCCGGGGGCCGAGGGAGCGCGGAACGTCGTCTCCCTGCACTTCGGGCCCCTGGCGCTGGCGGGAGCCGCGCTGACGGCACGGATCGCCGGCGGGGTGCCGCTCCCGCTCACCGCCCTCCGCGGAGCGGACGTCGAGGTCTACGTGGTGGCCGACGAAGTGGACCCGGACGCCCTCCTCGCGCCGCCGGGGCCCGAGTGGCTCCCGGTCGTCCGGGTGCGCGACGAGGGGGACCTGGTCGGCGTCTTCGCCAGGATCGAGGGGAGGCGCATCGAAGGGCTGGAAGTCATCGCCCTCTCCGACGACGAGAGCCTCGTGCGGGTGCGGCTCGGCGGCCGGGTCGAGCGGGCGGCCGCCGCCCTCGTCCGCTGGGGGATCGAGCAGGCCCGGAGGGAGGGAACGATCAGGTGGTCGAGGGTGATCCCGGGCCCACGGGGGCTCCCTGCTCCGCCCGTTCCAGGAGTCCCTTGAGCCGCTCGAAGTCCTCGAGAGTCTTCCAGTAGGCGAGGCCGCCGCAGACCATTCGCCCCTCGCCCGCCGGCTCGACCCGCATGACCAGCAGGTCCAGCTCGATCACCTCGTCCGCCGCCAGGAGCCGGACCCCGTGGATCACCTGCCCCACCGTGACCCGGCCAATGCAACAATCGGCGGGGAAGTAAAAGGCGATTCCAGCCAGGCTGACATCCTTGAGGGGTTGTTCCCGGTGTTCTCCCAGGGGAGCGGGGAACCCGAACTGGAGCACGGCCCCCGGGAACTCGTAACGGTGGTGCCGGCGCCGTTCCCTGCGGGCCGGCCCCACTTGGCGCCTGGTTTCCTCGATTGCCCCGCCGTCGGTCACCATCGGCATCTCCTTCTCCCCCGCCCCCTCGAGGAGTGAAGATGGGCCCCGGGTCCGACGGCGTCCAGTCGCGGAGTGCCGGCGTTCCGGTCAGTCCTCCGGGGGGAGCTCGGCCTCCAGCTCCGCGACCAGGTCCTGGAGCGCCAGGATGTCCTCGTCGTCCCGGGGGTAGATGAACGCCCCGCAGACCGAGCCCTTCGTGTGGTCCGGCGTCAGGTGCATCACCAGCAGGTCGCACCGGATCTCGCGCCCCCGGACCTTCAGGGTGACGCGCCGGATCGAGTCGCCGACCTCGAGGCCGGGCAGGTCGTGGGCGAGCCGGAAGGAGACGCCGCCCGAGGAGATGTCTTTCATCTCCATCGAGCAGGGATGCCCGGTGGGGCCGGGCCAGCCGAACTCGACCCGGGCCTCGTCCCCCGGGGTCATCTGGATGCGCGGATGACGGCGACGGCAGGCGGTCCGAACGGTCATCGGTCTCCTCCGGCGGGGCGGCCCGGCGGGGCGGGCGCCCCGCTGGTAACGTAGGCCCGCCGGGGCCTCCCGGCCACGCCGTCCCGCCTGCCGATGCCGCACCCGCCCCGCAACGCCTCGTCCACCCTGCCCGGGCCCGCAGCGCTGCGGGCCGCGCTCCTCGCCTGGTACCGGAAGAGCCATCGCGACCTGCCGTGGCGCCGGACGCGGGACCCCTGGGCGATCCTGGTCAGCGAGCTGATGCTCCAGCAGACCCGGGTGGAGACGGTCGTCCCCCGGTTCGGCGAGTTCCACGCGCGCTTCCCCACCCCCGCGGCGTGCGCCGAGGCGGGGGAGGATGCCGTCCTCGCCGCGTGGGCGGGGCTCGGCTACTACCGGCGGGCCCGGGCCCTCCACGCGGCGGCGGTGCGGATCGCCCGGGACGGCTGGCCCCGGGACGCGGCCGGGCTCCGGGCCCTGCCCGGGGTCGGGCCGTACACCGCCGCCGCCGTCGCCTCGATCGCCTTCGGCGAGCCGGTGCCGGTGGTCGACGGCAACGTCACCCGGGTGGCGTCCCGCCTGCTGGCCCTGGACGGGGACCCGACCCGGGGCGAGGGGGCGCGCCGGGTGCGGAAGATGGCGGGGGAGCTGCTGGATCGCGCGGCTCCCGGCGACGCGAACCAGGCCCTGATGGAACTGGGGGCGACGGTCTGCCTTCCGCGGGGGCCGCGGTGCGGGGAATGCCCGCTGGCGCCGGGGTGCCGGGCGCGGGCGCGGGGCGAGCCGGAGCGGTGGCCGCGGCTCCCGGCCCGGCCGGCGACGATCCCGGTGACCCGGGCGGCGGTGCTCCTCGCCCGGGAGGACGCGCCCGGCCGGCTGCTCTTCCGGCGGGCGCCGGAGGGGGCGCACAACGCGGGCCTCCTCGAGCTGCCGTTCGTCGAGCTCTTCCGCGGGCGGCCCGGGTCCCGGGCGCGGGGCCCCCGCCCGACGGCGCGCACGAGGGAGCGGGCCGAGGCGCTCCTCGCCGGGGCCGGGGTCGACTGCCGGCTCGGGGAGTTCGCGGGGGAGGTCCGCCACGGGATCACGAACCACCGGATCCGGGTGCTGGGCTGGCGAGGCGAACCCGGGCCGGGGCTCGCCCGCGGGCTGCCGCCGGGACACCTGTGGCTGGCGCCGGCCGAGGCGCTCCGCCGGGGCGTCCCGGCGGCGACGCGGCGGCTGCTCGCGCTGGCGGGGTTCAGGCCCAGGGGACGCTGAACGCGGCGAGGAACCGGGAGCCGACCGCCCGGTACCGGCGGGCGACCGCCCGGGTGCCGGTCCACCACGAGACGGCGGCGACGAGGAAGAGGACCGCCGCGGCGGCGAGGGCGGCCCCGCCCCGGCCCCGGGAGACGAACCAGCCCGGCACCAGGGAGAGGGGGCCGAGACCATACCCCAGGAGAAAGAAGGAAGTGATCTCCACCGGAGAGGAGCTCTGGTGGCTTCGCTCGATGGCCGGCAGCGGGGCATGGGGCCGCAGGAGCGAGAGGGCCGAGCCCGTCAGCGCCACGGCGAAGGTGGCGGTGGCGAGGAGGAGCGGGCCGGGGAGCGCAGCCGTCACGGCCCCGGGCGCCGGGGAGAGCCCCGCGGTCCGGGCCGCCAGGTGCCCGAGCCCGGCCAGCAGCGCGACGTGGAAGAGTACGGCCAGGTCCTGGCCGAGAAGGACGGCGAGGGGCCGGACGGGGGCGAGGATCCAGCGGACGGCGCCCCGCCGGTCCACCTGGAACCGGTCCGTGGCGGGCACGGCGAGGAACGCGGGCACGAGGCAGGGAAGGTACGCGGCCACTCCCCACCCCGGCCGGCCGAGGACGGGGTCTCCGAGGAAGGCGCCCGCGAGGAGGGCGAGGACGAGGGACACCCAGGTCACGGGCTGGCGGGCCAGGAACGCGAGCCGGGCGGCGGCGGCGGTTCCCGCATCCCCGGTGAGGACAGGGACCCGCGGAAGACGCGGCACCCGGGGCCCGCGGCGGCGAGCCGGCAGCCGGGTCGCCCGCCGGAGGAGCGGCTCCGCGAGGGCGAGCCCGAGGACGCCCCAGGCGAGGAGGCCGAGGACGCCCCGGGGAACGTCGAGGGCGCTCTCCGGGGCGGCGAGGGCGGCCGCGAAGGCGCCGGGATGGGGGCCGGGGAGTTCCGTTCCGCCGGCGGCGGCGACGCCGGCGAGGATCAGCGCGAGGAGGGCCCCGGCCCCGTAAAGGAGGCCGTACAGGATGCGTCCCGCCGACGCGCGGGCGATCTCCCCCCCGACGAGCGACAGGAGATTCGCCCACGGGCCGATGGCCGCCCAGGAAAGGGCGCACGCGACCACGGCCCCCGGGAGGGCGACGAGCCCGAGGCCGGCCACCAGGTACCCGGTCCCCACGAGGAGGCCTGCGAGGGTGAACAGGCCGCGGCCCCCCGCAAGGGGAGCGAGGGAGAGTCCCAGGCGGAGGACGACAGGGGAAACCGGGGCCCGTGCGAGGCGCCAGGTGGTCGGCCCGGGCCGGAGGGTCCCGAGGAAGATGGAGGCGAGCGAAACGATGATCCAGAGCCCGTTCACCGCTCCCGCGAACGCTCGGCGGGGGGAACCCGAGCTGTCGAGCAGGATCGCGAGGACCAGGAGGGCCAGGAGGGCCCACATGCCGAGCCCGACGGTGAACCACCGGACGGAGATCCAGGGGCGCTCCGTCCCCGGGCCTGAGCCGCTCGCCGTTTCCCGCAAGGCGGCGCGCCGGGCGCGGGCGACGGCGAGCGCCACCCGGAGGACGTCGTTCACGGCCGGGCTCCCCGGGGAGGCTCCTTCCCCTCCCCCGCCAGGCGCGCGAGGAGGGCCGCCGCCGGGTCCGCGCCCAGGTC
>JAMOQA010000490.1 GCA_027064265.1 Acidobacteriota bacterium | reverse complement strand
GCCGATGCCGACGAACCAGGTGGGCTCGGAACCGACCTCGCCACCGGCCGCGATCCCCGCCGCCGCCGCCATCGACCATCCGCCGCCGGGCCTCCACTCCGCCCGGCTCCACCCGGTCCACCTCGTGCCGCGCCCGTCCACCGTCAGGCCATCGAAGGCGACGGAGAGCCGGACCGAGCCGGGCAGCGACCACTCGTTCGCGAGGCCCATCTCGAGGGACGTCCCCTCGAGCACCTCCAGGGGGAGGGCTTCCCCGGCGGCCAGGCCGGCCGCGACCAGGTCTCCGCCGGGTCCCCGCACACCCGCCCGGCGAGCGTCCCGGAGGATCATCCGCCCCCGGAAGGCCGCGCTCGCCCCGGTCGTCCGGCGCAGCTCGAGGCCGACCGACGAGAGGGACGCGGCCCGACGAATCTCCTCCTGGCTCCCGTGCAGGGTGCGCCAGCCGGCGACCACTTCCCAGCTTCCCCCCGCCCCTCCCCCTCGCAGGCGGCCCCGGACCTCGCGCCCGCGGGCATCCGCCCGGGCCGCCTCGCCGGGTTCTCCTGCACGGCGGGACTCCCGGCGCCAGGTGCCCGCCCGGACCTCCAGGGCCGACCGGTGGGGGCCCCAGGGGCCGGCCGCGGTCAGCGCCAGGCGGTCGTTCCGTTCCAGGAGTCCTTCTCTGCCCCGCGCCCCTCGATGGAGAACCGCCCCGGCGATCTTCCCGCCGGACACCGTGGCCACCGTTCCCCGGACGGCCAGGTCGACGCCGTCACCGCGCCCCCCCGCACCGGTGTCGAGGGATGCCGGCGCCAGGTCGATCGCGAACCGGGGATGGCCCCGCCACTCCCCCGGATCGTCTCCCGGGTGCAGGTCCTCGAGGACGTCCCGCCCCGGCAACCGCAGCGCCCAGGAGCGATCCGGCGCGTCGTTGCCCGGGACCCGGACGGTCGTGGCGGGGTGGAGGACCAGCTCCAGGGTACGCCGCAGGAGGGTGTCGACCCGGTCGACGAAGACCGCGTAGCCGCCCTTGATCGCTACCAGCCGGTAGACGCCCGGCTCGATGCCCCGCACCGCGAAGCGACCAGCGGTATCGGTCCTGACGGCGGCCACCGGCGGGGCGACCCGCCCGGCCGGGGCGAGCCTGATCTCGACGCCGGGCAGGACATGCCCGCGGGGATCGAGGACGATCCCGGACAGCACGACGGGGCCCGCACCTGCGCCGGCCCGCGCGGAGGTCCCGGCTCCCGGAAACGCGATCAGCAGCAGCAGCAGCAGCAGGAGGGCCGGCACACTCGTCCCCGCGCGGCCCGGGTGTCCAGGGAACCTCGCCATCCACGCCTCCGCGGCCATTATTCCACGAATGGCCCGGGAACGGGCCCCCGGGCCGGGGAACCTTATATTGAGAGTGACCATGGTGCGCACGGGGCAGGAGACCGTCCTCGAGGTCCGGGGACTGACCCGCAGGTTCGGGGCGGTGGTCGCCCTGGACTCGATCGATCTCGCCGTGCCCCGGGGAGCCTTCTTCGCCCTGGTCGGTCCCAACGGAGCCGGCAAGACGACGACGGTCCGAATCCTCTCCGGGCTGCTCCGAGGGCAGGCTGGAGAGGTTCGTCTCCTGGGGGTCGATCCCTCGCGCGATCCCTTCCGGGTCCGGGAGCTGGTGGGAGTCGTCCCGGACTTCCTGCCGCTGTGGGAACCGCTGACCGCCCGGGAGAACCTTCTCGAGATCGCGGGGCTCCGGGGCCTCCCGCGGCAGGAAACGGTCCACCGCATCGCCGACCTGGCGGAAGCACTGGGGCTCGCGGACGCGCTCGATCAGCCCGTCCTGCAGCTCTCCCACGGCACCCGCAAGAAGGTGACACTGGCCGCGGCGATGCTCCATGCGCCCCCGCTGCTCTTCCTCGACGAGCCCTTCGAGGGGATCGACCCGGTGGCCGCTCGCACCATCCGCCACCTGCTCGCCGCCCTGCGGGAGCGGGGCGTCACGCTGCTCCTGACGTCCCACGTGCTCCCCCTCGTCGAGACCCTGGCGACCCACCTGGCGATCCTGGACCACGGCCGGATCGCCGCAGCCGGTCCCCTCGAGGAGGTCCTCGCGGGGAGAACCCTCGAGGAGGCGTTCGTCGCCGCCGTCGGCGAACCGGCGCCGGCACCGGATCTCTCCTGGTACCGCCCGGGGGGCGGACGATGACCCGTTCCGGCCGGCTCGTGCTCCTCGCGGTCCGCCTCGCGCTCGCCCGGTGGCGCCTCGCGTGGCAACGACGGCACGGCCCGGCCGGCATGCTGCTCGGCGGCGTCGGAACTCTCTTCGCGTGGCTCCTCCTCGCCGGGGGCGCCATCGCGTTCGCGGCGGTCGGCACCACTCTTTTCGCCGTCCTTGCGCGGCGGGGCGACACGGGCCTGGCCGTCGCCGTCGCCGGGGCCGTGGCCGACGCCGCCGCCGTGCTCGCGGTCCTGGCCGTGGCAGCGGCGGAGGAGACGCACAGGGGTATCCCGCCCCGCCCGCTGCTGCTTCTCCCGGTGGGCCCCGGCGACCGCCTGCTGGCCGAGACGGCTTCCCTCCTCCTCGCCGAGCCCCTGGCCGCCGTGGCGTGGCCCGCCGCTCTCGTCCCGGTGCTCGGAGCCGGGCAGGTCGCATCCCGGGCGGCTCTCCTGCTGGCGCTCCCGGCCGCCGGCCTGCTCCTCTTCCTCGCGGCCCTCGGGCTCGCGGTGCGGCGGTTGCTCCTGGCCGGGGGACGTCACCGGCTGGCGACCGCGATCCTCTCCACCGGGATCGTCTTCGCGGCGCCGGCGGCATGGCTTCTCGGCAGCTGGCGCGAGGCGACGAACCTGCTCCGCCTCGAGGGGGGACCCTGGACACCCGGGTGGTGGATTCGCCACGCCTGCCGGGAGGCGCTGGCGGGCCACGGGGCGGCGCTGCTCCCCGGGGGGATCCTCCTCCTCGTCGCCTTCGGCCTGCTCGTCCTGGCCGCACGGGGTGGCGACCATCCCGCGATCCCGGGCGCGGGGAGGCCGCGGCGCCCCCCCCGGAAATTTCCCCTCGCCACGGCGTGGTGGGCGGCCCGCCCGGTCGTCGCCCAGTGGATGGGCAACGGCGCCGCGGCCCTGCTCGTGCTTCTCGCGGCCCACGTGCTCGCCCGGCAAGGGATCCCCTGGCCGGCCCTCCCCCGGGTGGCGGGGGGACTCGCGGGGCTGATCCTGGCGTCCGCGCCCGCTCCCCTGTTCGCCAACCTCCTGGGGACGGGAAGCCGCGGCGTCCTCGGGCTCCTGCTCGCCGGCGCGCGGCCCGGCCGGCTGCTCGCCCGCCTCGCACTCGCCGCGGCCGTCCCGGCGGTGGTTCTCGTTCCCGCCGTGACGGGCATCGCCGCGTGGCTGCTCCCGGCCACCGGCGCCGCCCTGGTCCTCGCTGCGGGCACCGTCGGCGCTCTCGGACTGGGCGCGGGAACCGGCCTCCTGCTCTCGGTCGCCTGGCCCGTACGGGCGGATCTCGATGTTCCGGGCGCCTCCCTCTGGCCAGTGGGACCGACAAGGTGGATCATGGTTGCGGTCCAGGGACTCGCGCTGGTGCCGTTCCTGTGGGGGGCGGCAATACCTGGTGCCGTCCTTGCCGTGACCGTCGGCTGCCTCGCCGTTCTCGGCGGCTGGCATCTCGCAGGGCGCGTGCTGCACGGCCGGGTCCTCGACGTGACCGAGAGCCTGCTGACGTGAACCTGCGCACGGTGTTCCCGCTGCTGGCCGCGACGGCCCTCCTGGCCGCCACGGTGCCGCCGACCCCGGCGAGCGAGCCCCCGGGGCGCGACGGCTGGACGGTGGTGCAGGAGACCCGGGTCCGTGTCACCGGCCGGCTCCTCCTGCGCGAGGGGACGGCTCCCCCCGCGGAAGCTCCCCTCGAGTGGTCCCTCGAGCCCGGGCAATCCCGACCCGTCGCCCTTTCTCTCGGGAAGCCGCAACCGGTCCGGGTGGGCCTGGTCGTCACGGCGGAACCGCTCGAGGCCAGCGGGAGGATCCGGCTCCGGATCGACGCCGACGTGCAGCCCGCCGGCTCGCCCCCGGTCGGCACGGCGCGCGTCCTCGAACTGGACCCGGGCCGGGCCGGGCTCGTCGAGCTGTGGGCCGACGGGGCGGGCCGGCGCCGGCTCGTCGCCGTGCTCGCCGCCAGCACCGAGGAGGTTCCCCGGCTCGAGCGGGTCACCGCCACGACCAGGCCGGTGGACCTCCTGGTCGAAGTGCTCGCCGGGGAGGGGAACCGCCGCCGCACCGTGGAGCGCCTGCGCCTCGCCGCCCTGATCGGCTCCCCCGCCCGCTACAGCCTGGCCTCCGTCCCGGGGAACGCGGCGGAGGACCGCGACCCCACGCTGCGGGTCGAGCTGGAGCTGTTCCCCGCGACCCTGCACGACGGGGAGCTGGAGCTCCGGATCCGGGTGGCGGTGCGCCGAAGCCCCCCGACCCCGGAAGAGCAGGAAGGCTCCCCTCCCGAGACCTCGCGGGCACGCGTCGTCACCTCCGAGGCGTCCACCTCGGGCCGCGTCGCCCCCGGGGGATCCATCGAACTGCCCCTTCCTCGCCGGGCCGGGGCGGAACCGGTCACCTTCCGCGTGACGGCGTTCTTCTGACGCCCCGCGGTGCCCCGCCGCGAGGGCTGGGCTACCATCGGCTCCATGGAACCGGCCCGGATCGACGCGGACGAGCTGCGGCGCACGGCGGATGCGGCCCGGATCACGCTCACCGACGAGGAAGTCGAGCGGTTTCGCGCCGAGTTCGCCGGGATCCTGGAAGAGTTCCAGCGCCTCGAGTCGATCCCCCCGACGGGGGAGCACCAGCCCGAGGCTTCCCCCGCCGCGCTCCGCCCGGACGACCCGGTCGCCACGGATCCCGATCCCCTGCTCGACCGCGCCCCGCGGGTCCACGGGCGTTTCGTCGTCGCGCCGGACACCCTGCCGGGCGAGGAACCCGGCGAGGCTCCCGTCCCCGCCGCCCCGCCCCGCCCGGAAACCGGCCCGCGACCGGTCTCGCCGGGCCCCTTCCTGGACCGGACGGCCGGCGAGATCGCGCGGGCGGTCCGGCGGGGAGACGTTCGCGCACGGGACGTCCTCGAGGAGGCCCTGGCCGCCCTCCCCGCGGGCCTCGTCCTCCGGGCGCTGCTGGCCCCGGACCCGGCCGCCATCGACGCCGCCCGGCGCCGGGCCGAGGAGATCGACCACCTGGTGCGGACAGGAAGGGACCCGGGTCCCCTCGCCGGGGTCCCGGTGGCGGTCAAGGACAACGTCTGCACGGCCCTCCACCCCACGACGTGCGCGTCCCGGGTGCTCGCCGGTTTCGTGGCCCCCGAACCCGCGACGGTGGTCGAGCGGCTCGAGGCGGCGGGAGCGGTGATCCTCGCCCGGGCGAACATGGACGAGTTCGCCATGGGTTCCACCGGGGAGGCATCCGCGTACGGCCCGCCGGGAAACCCCCACGACCCGGCCCGGGTGGCGGGTGGATCGTCCGGCGGTTCCGCGGCCGCGGTGGCCGCGGGGCTCGTCCCGGTGGCGATCGGCACGGAGACCGGCGGATCGATCCGGCAGCCGGCCGCGCTGTGCGGTGTCCTCGGGCTCCGGCCCCCGTGGGGCAGGGTCTCCCGGCGAGGTCTCGTCGCCCTCGCATCGTCCCTCGACCAGGCCGGGCCCCTCGCCCGCTCGCTCGGGGACGTCGCCCTCGTCTACCGGGTGATCGCCGGGCCGGATCCCCGCGACGCCACCTCTCTCCGGGAGCCGCTCCCGGACCTCGCTGCCCCGCCCGACCGGTCCATCGCGGGCCTCCGGGTCGGGATGCCGGCGGGCCCCCTGGAACATCCCGACCTCGAACCGGAAATCCGGGCCGCGGTGAAGCGGGCGGCGGAAGAACTCGCCGCCCGGGGCGCCAGGGTGGAGAGCGTGCGGTTCGGCCACGCCCACCTCGCGGTCCCGGCCTACCACCTGCAGGTGGCGGCCGAGGCGGCCTCGAACCTGGCCCGCTACGACGGGATCCGTTACGGGAATCCGCTCCCGGGCCGTACCTTCCGCGAGGCGGTCGCCCGGACCCGGGGTGCCGGTTTCGGCCCGGAGGTGAAGCGACGGATCCTTCTCGGCACCTGGGCCCTCCGCGCCGGCTGGCGCCGCCGCTGGCTCGACCGGGCCCGGGTCGTTCGGGCACGCCTCGCCGCCGAGGCCGAGGATGTCTTCCGGCGCGTGGACCTGCTCCTCGGGCCGGTCACGCCGACACGCGCCTTTCCCCTCGGCTCGAAACCCGGCCCGCTCGCGGTCTGGCTGTGCGACGCGTTCGTCCTCCCCGCCAACCTGGCGGACCTCCCCGCCCTCGTCCTGCCGTGCCCCGCCCCCCCCGGGGAGCTGCCGGCGGCCATCCAGCTCGTCGCTCCCCGGCGTCGCGAGGACCTCCTCTTCCGGGTCGGCGCGGAGCTCGAGGCCGCCGGGTTCCGGGCACCGCTCCCGCCGGCCCGGGCCGCCTGACGCCATGCGCAGGGTCCTCGTCGTCCTCGCCCTGTTGCTGGCCGCCATCGGTCTTCCCGGCCGCGGCGACGCCCCCTGGTCGGCGACGGTCGAGATCGACGAAGGGATCCGCGTCTCCCTGCGGGCCGGCCGGGAGATCGTCCTCGAGGTCCTTCCCGAGAAGGGGGAGGGCTGGCGCTCCCTCGCCCGGAGGGTCTGCGGGAAGGAGTCCCGGTTCCCGGCCCTGGCGGCGGCGAACCGCGGCGTCGTGCCGATCGAGGGGCGCCCGGTGGAGGTGCCGTGGGAACTGCTCCGGGAGGAGTACCGGTACCTCGCCCTGCGGGCCCTCTTCCCCGCCGACCGCTGGTCCCCCCGGCGGAAGGCCTGGGAACACGTCCCGGCGAAGGCGCGGGTGCTGACCTACGGCGAGGGATTGTGGCAGGTCGCGCTCTGGTTCACGGGCCGGGGAGAGAACTGGGAGAAGATCGCCCGCTTCAACGGGATCCCCGGGCCGGACCTGCCGGGGAATCGGCCGGTCTACGTCCCGGGTGACCTGCTCCTTCCCCTGTTCCGCACGCCGGCCACCGGGGCGAAGGGCGCCCTGCGGTACGGCCGGGACGCGAAGGGGGAGTACGCGGAGTACGTCCTGCGCCGGGGGGAGGCGCTCTGGTCGTCGGTCGTGCTCCGGTTCACCGACTACGTGGACAAGGACGACGTGGAGGAGGCGGCCCGGGAGATCGCCGCCCGGAACGGCATCCGGGACGTGCGGAAGATCCCCGCCGGCGCCCGGATCCGGATCCCCCTCGACATGCTCGCCCTGCCCTATCTCCCGGAGAACCACCCCCGGCGGGTGCTCGCCCGGCTGATCGGCACCGGCGCCGAGGAGACGCCGGGCAGGGCCCCGGCGCCCGCCGAGAAGAAGAAGCCGGCACCACCGGCTCCCAGGCCGCTCGCCGGCATCCACGTGATCCTCGACCCGGGTCACGGCGGCGAGGACATCGGGGCCCAGGCCCGGCATCCCCGCGTCTGGGAGAGCGACTACGTCTACGACGTCGCCTGCCGGGTCCGGCGCCTTCTCGAAGGGGACGGGGCGACGGTGCACATGCTCGTCAAGGACACCCAGTACGGCTGGCGGGTCTTCGACCGGGAACGGCTGCCGATGAACCACCGGGAGGTGATCCTGACCCATCCTCCCCACCGGAACCGCGGCGGCCGCAGCA
>JAMOQA010000489.1 GCA_027064265.1 Acidobacteriota bacterium | reverse complement strand
ACCGGGTTGTGCTTCTCGTAGCCCTCGGGGTTCTCCCACGGGGTTCCCTCGTGGTCCCGCTCGGGGAACCAGAGTTCCTCCGTGTCGAAGTACGCCATCCGCTCGTCCAGGTTGCCGTCGTGGCAGACGAGGCAGCGGAACCGGTCCGGCCAGTTGCCGGCGATCCAGTTGATCATGTACCCGCCGAACGAGGCGCCGAGGGCACAGACCCGGTCTCCATCGAGGAACGGGTACTTCTCGAGGGCCGCGGCGAGTCCCTTCCGGAGGTCCTCGAGGGGCTTCCCGCCCCAGTCGCCCCGGATCGAGTCGGTGAACTCCTGCCCGTACCCGGTCGACCCGTGGAAGTCGATCATCACGGCGGCGTACCCGTGCCCGGCGTAGGCCTGGGGGTTCCAGCGGTAGTGGAAGTGATTGCCGAACGACCCCTGCGGGCCGCCGTGGACCAGGAACGCGACGGGGTACTTCCTGCCGGGCTCGAAGTCGGCGGGCTTCACCAGGTAGCCCCAGACGGTCTCCCCGTTCCAGCCCTTGAACGTGAACTGCTCGTACTCCCCCATCCTGGCGGCGGCCACCTTCCCGTCGTTCAGGTGGGTGATCCGGGCGAGGTCCTTCCCGTCCGGCCGGACGCGCCACAGCTCCACCGGCGAAGACAGGCTGTCCCGGCCGAAGACGACGAACGGCCCGGCGGGCGCCGGCGCGTGGCAGGTACCGTCGTGGACCAGCTCGCGGACCTTGCCGGTGCGGGCGTCGATCGCGAAGAGGGAGGTCTGCCCCAGGTTGTCCGCCGTGGCGTAGAGCTCCTTCCCGTCCGCCGACCAGGCGATCGAGCGCGGGGAGCGATCCCAGCCCTCGGTCAGGACCCGGCGCTTCCCGGTCTTCCAGTCGAGGAGCACCACCCGGTACCGGTCCGACTCGTAGCCCGGCACCTTCATCGCGAGGTACGCCAGCGTCTTCCCGTCGGGGGAGAAGACCGGCTGCGTGTCCCAGGCCTCGTTCTCCGCCGTCAGGTTGCGGGGCTTCGCCGAACCGTCGATCGGCACGGCCCAGAGGTCGAAGTTGGTCGACCAGGCCTCCTCCGAGCCCATCTCCGGCTTGGCGGAGAAGACGAGCTCCTTCCCGTCCGGCGTGAAGGCGATCTCCTCCGGGCCGCCGAACGGGGTCGAGGGGGTGTCGGTGTCCATCCCCGCCATCACGTCCACCGGGTGCTTCCCCTCCCGGTCGACGACGACCAGGTGGCTGCGCCGCCCGTCCTCCCAGGTGTCCCAGTGCCGGACGAACAACTTCGTGTAGAGCCGTCCGCTCGCCTTCCGGTCCTCCCGCTCCTCGAGCTTCTTCTTCGTGCACGCGAGGTCACCGCCGCACTCCGGGAAGACCCGCACCGTCACCGCCAGGTGCTTCCCGTCCGGGGAGACGACCAGGTTCCCGGCGTCGAGGGGAAGGTCGGTCACCTGCCGGGCCTCGCCCCCCGCGAGGGGGAGGCGCCAGACCTGGACGGAGCCGGAGCGCGAGGAGAGGAAGAAGATGCCGTCGCCCGAGGGGTCCCAGCGCGGGTTCCAGTCGTTCTCCGGGTGCGTCGTCAACCGGCGCAGGCCCTTGCCGTCGACCCCGACCATCCAGATGTCGGTCCGGCCCCGGTTCGCCTCGAGGTCGGTCACCCGCACGGTGAAGGCGACGTACTTCCCGCACGGAGACACCTGCGGGTCCGAGATCCGGTCCATCGCCAGCATGTCGTGGACGGAGAAGGGATGGGTCTCCCCCGCCCCGGCCGGGAGGTTCGCGGCGAGGGCGAGGACGAGCAGGGTCGCGAGGGCGAGGATGCGCATCGGGCGATCTCCTTTTTCGTGCGTGTCGCGCGCGGCCCCGGGATGCCCGCGGGACCGGCCGAGGATCTTACTCCTTCTCCTTCCAGCGGTGCTCCCAGGCGGCCGGCTCGTCCCGCAGCCAGCGGTCGAACCACTCGAGGATCATCGTCCGGTGGGCGACCCGGTTCGCCCACTTGCCGTAGATGCCGTGATCTTCCCCGGGGAAGAAGACGAGCTCCACGTTCTTCCGCTGGACCCGCAGCGCCGCGAACATCTCGTCGGACTGGCCGGGCGGGACGTTGACGTCCGCGTCTCCATGGAGGAGGAGCAGCGGGGTGACGATGCGGTCCGCGTGGTAGACCGGGGAATGGCCGGCGTAGACGTGGGGAGCGTCCCACGGGAACTTCCCGCCGGAAGCCATCGTCCCGTACGTCCAGCCCCACGCGCCCTCGCCCCAGTAGCTGGTGATGTCGGAGATGCCGTACATCGAGACCGCCGCCGCGAACCGGTCGGGCCAGTTGGCGACCAGGTACTCGGTCATGAACCCCCCGTAGGACCCCCCGTAGATCCCGACCTTCGTGCCGTCGATCTCCGGGTGCGCGGCCAGGAAGGCATCGATCCCGGCAACGATGTCCTCCGCCGCCTTCGGCCCCCAGTCCCCCGCGTGGACGTCGGCGAACTCCTCCCCGTAGCCGTAGCAGCCCCGGGGGTTGATCACGAGGGCCGCGTAGCCGTTGGCGGCGAGGAACTGGCTCATCCAGTCGAACCAGCGCAGGCGCGGGGTGGCGCCCCCGTAGAAGTACACGACGAGGGGGACCTTCTCGGCGGGCGGCGCGAGGTCGCGCACCGGCGGGTACCACCAGGCCTCGATTTCCTGGCCGCCGGGGCCGGTGAAGGAGGCATCGAGGGGTTCGACGACGTGGAAACCGGCCATCCGCTCCCGGTTCGGGTCCTCGAGGATCCGGTCCTCGCCCGAGGCGGGGCGCAGCATCGCCAGCACCGCCGGCATCGTGCGGCCGACCGCCACGTAGCCGACGGCGGACCGGTCCGGGGAGATCGCCGCCCGGCTCGCGAGCATCCCGGCGGTGGCGAACGCCTCCACCCGGTCGGGCGTTCCGTCCCGGCCAGGCGTGATCCGGACGATCCGGACGCGGGAACCCTCGGTCGCCGCCGCCAGCAGGCTCTTCCCGGTGGCATCCCAGGCGAAGAGCAGCTCGTCGTCCGCATCGAAGGCCCAGGGACCGCCGTGTTCGATCCGGCGGAACTCCCCGGTGGCGAGATCGAGGAGCCAGGCCTGCCGGGCGTAGACGTTCCGCGGCCGGTGCCCGTCGCCCAACTGGTCGGGAGGGGCCACGAAGGCGAGGGTCTTCCCGTCGGGCGAGGCGGCCAGGTTGCCGGGGCGGGACTCCCAGCCGGCGCTGAACGTCGCGAGCAGGCGGTCCTTCCCGGTGGCGAGGTCCAGCTCGCGGAACTCGGTCCGGAACCAGGGCCAGGGGTCGACGGAAACCGTGCGGGTCCAGTACACCTTCTCCGCGTCGGCGGAGAAGCAGGCATCGTCCAGGTTGAAGTCGCCGGGAACGACCAGGCGCCGCCGGGCCCCGGTGCGCAGGTCGACCAGGTGGAGGTGGATGGAGGGATCCCAGTCGGGCAGCGTGTCCCGGAGCACGACCATCCGCTCCGGGGCCTCGTCGTCGGCATCCGGGTAGGCCGCCCCCCGGCTCGACGCGAGGAGCAGGAAGCGCCCGGTTGGATCGACGCGGACGAACGCGAGGTCCGGCTCCTCCCGGACGACCGGCACCAGCTCCGGGAGGTCCCTGGACCACAGGAACAGGTCGTCCCCGTCCTTGCCCGGGCACTCGAGGAGGAGCCGTCCGTCGGGCAGGAAGGCGACCGGGCGCGCCCCTTCCCCGCCGAGGCCCGTCGCCACCGGCCGGCCCCGGGAGTCGACCACGTCGAGGAAGGAGTGGCGCTTCCCGTCCGGGCCCCGCCGTGCCATCACGCGGGCGACCAGGGCGCCGCCGGGGGAGACGGCAAGGGGCCCCATGGTGACGAACCCCGCCCAGTCCTCGTACCGGGCACCCACCCTCGGACCACCGACGCGGAACGCGAGCCGCTGCCCTCCCTTCGCCTCGACCCGGAGTTCGATCCTCGCCGCGTCTTCCGCGAGGCGCACCCTCGCGAGCACCGGGAACTCCCCCCGGGGCAGGGCACGGGGCTTCTCCGGCTTCCACTCCTCGCCCCCGACCCACAGGCCGAGGAGTTCCGCGTCCTCGCCGGGATCGACGTGAAGGGCGACCTCTCCGAACCGGTCGGCCTGCAGGCGCAGGAAGATCCAGTGAACCCCGCTGCCTGCGAGCGCCAGCTCCCCGTCGTCCGTCGCGGCGAGTCCCCACGTGACGGTGGAGCCCGGCGCGAGGGCGACGCACTCCCCCGGGCGAGGCCAGGTGCGGGCGGGATCCAGCTCGGGAACCGGGTCGACGTCGGGAACCAACGCCAGTGTATCCGGCTTCGCCGCCGGGGGCGGAGCCGGCAACGGCCCGAGGTGGAGGACCCGCGCGGGAGCGAGGCCGCCGGGCTCCGCCGCCCGCTTCCCGCGGGAGCGTTTCCCGGCGGTGACCGGGGCAACGAAGAGAACGAGGATCAGCAGGCAGGCCAGGACGACACGGATCACCCGCGACGAAGGTGACATCGGCTTCCCTCCTCCCGCGGCTCCGCCGCGGGCCGCCATTGTGCCCCAACGGCGGCGTTCCCGGGACCGGTTGCCCCGGGCCGTCCTTGCCCGTACCTGATGGGCACCGGCCCCCGGGCCGGAAGGAAGGAGAGTGTCTCGATGGTGTCCCCCCTGAGGCGACGGGAGTTCCTCGTCCGGAGCGCGTGGGCGGCCGGCGGGCTGCTGGCGGCGCCGCGCGTGACCCTCGGCTCCCCGGCGGCGCGGGACGGGATATCGCGGGTCGTCCACGTCCACCACGGCCGGGCGGCAACCTGGCCCCGCGCGGACGGTACGATGTACCGCGACTACGTCGACCAGG
This sequence comes from Acidobacteriota bacterium, assembly GCA_027064265.1. GTDB lineage: Bacteria > Acidobacteriota > Polarisedimenticolia > J045 > J045 > JAMOQA01. The sequence goes on along the minus strand of JAMOQA010000489.1, from coordinate 2,951 downwards.
AAACCGTCTTCTTCATGCTCGACGAGGCGGTCCGGCACCTGAAGGGGGGCTCGACCGAGGACGCCTGGCGGGCGGTCTTCCCGCTCTCGAACCCGGAGAGCCGGACCCTCGGGATCAAGGTCAACTGCAACAACGCCCTCGACCCGGCCGACGGCGCGGGCAACGAGATCGACGCGATCCCCGAACCGGTGATCGCGGTGATCCGCGGGTTCGTGACGGCGGGCGGGCGCTCGGCGAACTGCCACGTCTACGACGGGACGAACACGTCGCCGCAGCGCCACATCGCCACCTGGTTCCGCGACAGGGTCCGGGCGTACTTCCCGGACGTGCAGTTCCACGGCGGGTCCGGATACGACGACTACGACGACACGCGCGACTGCGACCCGCGGGAGTGCGTCACCTGGGACCCGGCCTACCAGGACCCGCCCCCGGAGACACGGATCTACGGTCTCGCCCTCGACTGGGACTACCTGGTCAACGTTCCGGTCGTCAAGCGGCACAGCCAGGCGAACATCACGCTCGGGTACAAGAACCACTTCGGCACGATCGATCGCTGCGATCGCCTGCATCCCTGGGTGTACGACGACGTTCCCGAGGCGTCGGTCCTCGCCGACATCCTGGGCTCGCCGACGGTGCCCGGGGATCCGTCGGTGAAGTCGCTCGCCGAGAAGACCGCCCTCGTCGTCGGCGACATGCTGTACGGGCAGCCCTGCTCGAACTTCGGCAAGGAGCCACGTCCCTGGGACATCTTCCGGGGCGAGTGGCCGAACTCGCTGATCGTCTCCGACGACCCGGTCGCCGCCGACTCGGTGATGGCGGACATCCTCGAGCAGGAGCCGGCATACGACGGGGGGTGCGGCTCGATCCGCTCCTGGGCCAGGCGTTACCTCGAGTACGCCGAGGCGAAGGGCCAGGGGACCTTCGACCACGTCGAGCTGCCGGTCGGCCAGCTCTTCGACCCGGCCCGGATGACCTACACGAAGATCGACTACCGGCACCTCGAGATGTGGCCCTCCGGCGCGGACCTCACGAAGGTCTCGCGCCTCGAGAACGGCGCGATCCTCCTCGAGTGGACCCACTACTTCGAGGGGGACCTCTGCGAGGTCTGGCGCTCGCCGAACCCGGACTTCTCCGACGCGGAGCTCCTCGGGGCCTCTCCCGCGGGCCAGTACGTCGACAACCATCCGACCGAGCCCGCGTTCTACCGGATCTACCGCTCGACGTCCGGATGACCCGGCGCATTCCGGCACGAACGCGTCCGGGGTGGTAGCGTTTCCCCGAGATGATCCGTCATGCCGGCAGGATCGCCCTCGCGCTGGTGCTGGCCGGGTTCCTCCCCGGGGCCCGGGCGGCAGGGATTCCGCCCGCGCGCCCGGCCGCGGCGGAACGGCCGCGGCTCGGGCGCCCCCACGTCGTGCTGCTGATCGTCGACACCCTCCGGGCGGACATGCTCGGCTGCCACGGCCGGGACGGGAACCCGAGCCCGGAGCTCGATCGGCTCGCCCGGAAGGGAGTCCGCTTCGCGAACGCGGTGGCGCAGTGCCCGTGGACGCGTCCCTCGATCGGGTCCCTCCTGACCGGGCGCTACCCCCGCAGCCTGGGGCTCTACACCGAGGGGAACGAACGCCTGCCGCCGGCCGTCCTCACCCTCGCCGAGCTGCTCGCCAAGGCCGGCTACCGGACGATCGGCGCCACGGCGAACCCGCACATCGACGCCATGTTCGGGTTCGACCAGGGGTTCGCCCTGTGGCGCGACACGTCGGGGCAGAAGCTGGCCTTCCCGAAGATGCCGGCGCCCCCGGGGGCGGTTCGCGTCGAGGGGGGCGTCACCCTCCCGCCGGCGCCGGGGCTCTTCCGCTGGGTTCTCGACGAAACGAAGGGCAGGGGCGATGCGCCCTGGTTCGTGATGGTGGACGCGATGGAGGTCCACCCCGCGGGAGCGCCGATCCGCAGGGAGTTCTGGAACCTGTACGCCGGGATGCGCCCCGACGTGCGGCGCTACCGACAGGCGGTGCGACAGGTCTCCGCCGACATCGGCGCGTTCCTCGCGGCGTTCACCCGGCGGCCCGGCTTCCATGACACCCTCGTCGTGATCGCGAGCGACCACGGTCACGGCCTCGCGGACCACCCCGGCATCCCGAAGGGGCACCTCCACGGCTACCTGCTCTACGAGAGCCATCTCCACGTCCCGCTGATCCTCTGGCACTCCCGCGGAAAGCTCCCGCCGCGGGTCGTCACGCGCCCGGTGCGCAACCTCGACCTGGTCCCGACCCTGCTCGACCTGCTGGGGCTCGCCGCCCCGCCCGGCCTCGACGGGGTCTCCCTCGTTCCGCTGATCGCCGGGGCGGACGACGCGCCCGGCCTGCCGGACGTGTTCTTCGCCGAGACCCGTTTCGACGGGACGAACAAGCGGGCCGCCTGGTCGCGGGACTGGCACTACTACCGGAACCTCGATCACTGGCCGGGAACGGCTCCCGAGGAGCTCCAGCGGGCCGGCCAGCCGGAGATCGGGAAGGACACGAACCTGCTCGCCGAGTTCCCGCGTGAGGCGGCACGGCTCCGCGCCCTCCTCGACCGCTGGGAACGGGAGCATCCGCCCGCTCGCCCGACGCCGCTGGCCGAGGAGGAGATCGACCCGGAGACGATCGAGCAGCTCCACTCGATCGGCTACACCGGCGCGGGCGCTCCCGCCGGGAAGCATCGCCGACCTCGCTGACCGTCCGCGGCGCGGACGCTTCCGGCACCCGGTGTCGTACGCTAGAATTGCCGGTGTGTGCGGGCTCCCCGATGCCCGCCAGGAGGTGCAGTCATGCGGCCTCTGGGTTCGTTTTCCCGAATCCTCGCGACCGCCTTCATGTTCTTCCTCGCGGCGAACGTCGCCGCCCTGGCCGGAACGCCGGCCGTCACGATCCAGAAGCACGACTGCGGCGACGGCACGGCACTGTGGCTCT
>JAMOQA010000488.1 GCA_027064265.1 Acidobacteriota bacterium | reverse complement strand
CCGGCGTCCCCTCGGCGAGGAGCATCAGCCGGGAGGGACGGCCGAGGGCGACCCGGGCTCCCTCGGCCAGCGTCTCACCGTCCACCGGCTCCACCACGGCCCGCGCGGCGTCACGGGCCAGGACGCGCACCCGCACCGGGTGCGCCTTCCCGTCGGCGACCGTCACGACGAACGTGCCCCGCGTCCCCTCGAGGAGGGCCCGGGACGGGACGACCGGTCCCGTCGCCTCGCGGACCACGAGGTCGACGCCGCAGCTCGCGCCGGAGGTCATCCCCTCCACCGGCTCGGCCACGTCGATCTCCACCCGGCCGAGGCGGTCCGGACCGACGGCGGGGAAGACCCGCGTGACGGAGGCGGCGATCGGCGCCACCCCGGGGGCCGAGGGCTCCAGCGTCGCGGGGGTCCCCGGCGCGAGGGAAGGCAGCAGGCTCTCGGGAACACCCGCGCGCACGCGGACTCCCCCGGCCCGGACCAGGCGCAGGAGGGGACGGCCCGGCACCGCCAGGTCGCCGGGATCCGCGAGGCGGGCGCTGACGACGCCGTCGAAGGGGGCGGTGAGCCTCGTGTACCCGAGGCGGGTCCGGGCCCGGGCCAGGTTCTTCTCGGCGGCGACCAGCCGTCCCCGCGCGGCCTCGAGGGCCGCCCGTGCCGCCCGTTCCCGGGAGCGGGACCGGTCCCACTGCTCGCGGGAGATCGCCTCGTTCTCGAAGAGGACCTTGTCCCGGGCCGTCGCGTCCCGCTGGGCCTGCCAGGCGGTATCGGCCGCCGCCACGCCTTCCCGGGCCGCGGCCACCGCCGCCTCGGCCGCCGCCACGGCGTCCGCGAACTCCCGGTCGTCGAGGCGGGCGAGCAGCTCGCCGCGGCGGACGCGGCGTCCCTCGCGGACGCGGACCTCGAGCACCCGCGCCATCACGCGGGGCGCCACCTCGGCCTCCTCCGCGCCGATGACCTCCCCGAGGAAGTGGCGGGTCTCGGCCACCGTGCCGCGACCGACCGCGCCCAGCTCGACCGCCACCGGCGTCGGGGGCAGGAGGGGCGCCGAGTTCTTCTCCCGCACCCGGAGGAAGTGCAGTCCGGCCATCGCCGCCACCACCAGCAGCAGGCCCAGGATCCCCAGGAGGGAGCGCTTCTTCCCTCCCATTCGCCCGTCAGCGGCACCCTGCCGATCGCTCATCGTCGTCACTCCGTCTCCGGCGCCCCGGCGCCGGGGAAGAACTCGGTCTCGCAGGCGGCCGAGAGGGCCTCGACCGCGGTCCGCAGGTCCGCGCGGGCCGCGACGACGGCCGCCCGGGCCTCCGCCGCCCGGGCCTCGGCCCGCAACAGGTCCTCGATCGTTCCCGCCCCGTTCTCGTAGCGCAGCCGCTCGATCCGGGCCGCCTCCTCGGCCGCCTCCCGCCGGGCCCGGGCCGCGCGAACCCGGGCCCCCGCCGCTTCCACGGAGGACCGGGCCTCGTCCACCCGGGCGATCACCTCGAGCCGGGTCCGCTCCTCGCCGGCCCGGGCCGCCTCCGCCCGGTGACGGGCCGCCCGGTGCTTCGCCCAGCGGGAGCCGCCGGCGAAGACCGGTACCTTGACGGCGAGGGCGACCTGCCACGTGTCGAGCGGCTCGGAAAGGGACGGCGCCTCGTTGCGGATCCAGGTTCCCTTCGCGACCACCTTCGGGAGCAGTTCGCCCCGGGCGGCCCGCTCGAGCTCCCGGGCCCGGCCGGCCTCGGCCCGGGCGGCCCGCGTCCGCGAGGACGCGAGGGCCCGGTCGACGAGCTCGTCCCGCGGGGGCAGCTCGAGGGCCAGCAGCGCCCCGGTCTCGCGCTCCCCGGGAGGAACGAGGTCCGGCAACTCGCCCGGCTCCAGCCCCAGCAGCGCCGCGAGCAGGGCCGCCGCCCGGGCCCGGTGCGCCCGGACCTCCGCGCGCCGGCCCTCCACCGCCGCCGCCTCGTCCTCGACCTTGAGCAGGTCGACCCGGGGACGCTTCCCTTCCCGGACCATCAGCTCCAGCTTCCGGCGGGTCGCCCCGAGGGCCTCGCCGTACCGGCCGAGGGCCTCGGCGAGGGCGTCGAGGGACACGACCGCGCCGTAGAGGGAGGCCACGTTCGCCCGGACCTGCCAGCGGCTGCCCTCGGCCAGGGCCCGGGCCCGGACCTTCCCGAGGTCCGCGGCGCGGATCCGCCGGGAGAGGGTGCCCCCGGTCCAGAGGGGAACCTCGAGCTCCGCGCCCCAGTGCCGCTGGTTCCGGTCGAGGGGCAGGCCGTGGAGGCCGAGGGAACCCGCCTCCTCGAAGAGCTGCCGCGACATCGGTCGGAGGATCGCGTCGTCGTTGAGGCGGGCGGCCGTCCCGACCAGGTCGAGGTGGCCCCAGCGGGCGCCCCGGGCCGCCCGTGCCTCCTCGGCCGCGGCGTCGGCGGAGGCGTCGGCCTGCCGGATCGACGGGCTCGCCGTCTCCGCCCGCGCGAGGGCGTCGTCGAGCGTCAGGGGGGAGGGCAGGTCCGCGGCGGCGGCCGCCGGCAGCGCCAGGACCGTCGCCAGGAGCAGGGCGGGCAGGAACCTGCGGATCGTCATGGCGTGTCCTCCGGACCGTCGAGACCGATCGCGACGGTTACGGCCTTCTCGGTGAGGGCGGCGAGCGTCTGCGGCTCCGGGTCCTCCTCGGGAAGGAGCCGGTGCCGAATGGCGAGGGCCGCCGGCAGGCCCAGGAGCAGGAGGTTGGCCATGTCCGGGGGCAGGTCTCCCTCCACCCCCTCCCGCTCGCGCGCCTGCCGGATCATGCCCGCGAGGAGGGCCAGGTACCCGGACAGCACGCGCCGCATCCCGCCCACCAGCTCCGCGTCCCCCGTGGCCACCACCTCGGCGAGGAGCAGGATCGGCAGCGAGTCGGTCTCGAGGATGATCCGCTCGTGATGGGCCAGGGCTTCCTCGAGACGCTTCCTCGGGCTGCGCCCGTGGTCCTCCGCGAGCGCCCGGATCGGCTCGAGGAGGATCCCGTCCAGCCGCCGGATCAGCCCGGCGAGCAGGGCACGCTTGCTGGGGAAGTGGCGGTACACCGCCGCCTCGGTGAACCCGACCCGCTCGGCGATCTTCCGGATCGTCAGGCCCGCGAGGCCCGACTCGCGGACCAGCTCGAGGGTCCGGTCCAGGATCTCTTCCTGTCGCTCGGTCACCATGGCGCAGATGTTAGTCTGTGTTTACTTACTCCGCAACCGGGGGGACGCCCGGGCGGAGCTCCCGCACGTGGCTCGCGGCGGGACGAGACCCAACATTGGGAACGAGGAGGAACGCTCCCCGATGAGCACGGTGCAGTCCGGACGGGAAGACCTGGTCCGCGTCCGCGCGGGCGACGAGGCGAGCCTGTCGTTCGTCCTGGCCGGGAACCCGGGCACCGGCCCCTGGTCCCTGGAGATCGCCGGCGAGAACCCGCCGCTGGCGCCGCTCCGCATCCCGCTGGGTCGCGAGATCCCGCCGGAGCCCTGCCGGGTGGATCTCCGCTTCCCCGCGCCGCCGTCTCCCGGCGTCTACCGGGCGACGCTCCGGGACGGCAGCGGCCGGGAGCTCGCCGCCACACGTCTCGTCGCCTGGCGGCACGATCCCCGACGCTGGGTCGAACCCTTCGACGGCTGTCCCGAAGGACTCCCCCCGGACCGCTGGACCGGGACGGGCGCGCGGGACGAGACGTACGTCCGGAAGGAACGGACGACCATCCCCCTCGACTTCGACTTCCGATACTCCCACCACGACTTCCTGTTCCTCGACGCCCACGTCGAGCGGCTCGGGCGGAGGATTCTCCATCTCGGCTGCAACGCCGGGATCGGGTCGATCATCCTGGCGCGCCTGGGGTTCGCCGTGCACGGGGTCGACATCCAGCGGGAAGCGATCGAGGAAGCGATCCGGCTGCGCGCCGCGGAACCCGCCGACGTGGCGTCCCGGCTCACGTTCCAGTGGGCCTCCTTCGAAACGATGGCGCTGCCCCGGGGCTGGTTCGACGCGGCGATCGCGTTCGACGTGCTGGAACATCTCTACCCCGAAGACCTGGATCGGCTGCTCGACCGGGTCGCGACCGCTCTCCGGCCCGGGGGACACCTGCTGGTCCACGTCCCCGAGGGAGACAGTTTCGCCGACCCGGCCCACGTGCGCCGGTTCACGCGGGACGGGTTCCGCGAGGAGATCGGCCGGAGGTTTCGCGTCATCCACTGCGAGACCGTCGACGAACACGACGGGCAGGGAAACCGGCGCATCGACCTGGTCGCGCGCCTCGAGACGCCCCCGTCCGCCCCGCGGGAGGAGACGCGAACCGAGTCCCTCCTCGCCCGGGTGGACTCGTTCGACTCGTCGTTCTTCAACGAGCGCTACACGCCGGAGAAGGCGCGGCGGCTGCTCCGGGAGATGATCGAGGCGGTCCCGGACCGGCGACCGTTCTCCCTCGTCCGGCTCGGGGACAACGAGGTTCGCCTGCTCGGCTATGGCCTCGTGCCCATCGGTGAACGGACGCTGGCGGAGGAGGCGGCCCACCTGCGGCTGCACACGGGGGTGGATCCCCTGGCGCTCACCCTCGGGGGGCTCCGGCGGCTACGGGAGGAGTTCCTCGCGACGGCCCGGGAGGCCGATGTCCTCGCGACGCACCGGTTCACCGTCAACGCCGACTGGCACGAGGAGGCGGAACGCGTCCTCGGCCACCTGGGGCTTCCCTACGGGCCGCGCGAGGTCGACGTGGCCTGGAACGCGGAGGTCCTGGACCGGGGGTTCCTGCTCCCGCTCCTCGGCATGGGCCGGGTGCTGCTCATCGGCAACCCCGCGCCGAAGTGGGCGCGGCTGCTCGGAGACCCGGGCTACCGGGAGCGGTACGCCTTCGTCGGGATGCCCCGGGGAGAGATCGACCTCGCCGGGGCGATCTTCGTGCCCCACGAGGGAACCGCGGCCTTCGACCGCCTGGAAGAGCTCTGGGCCGAGGTCCGCCGCCACGAGTTCGACCTGGCCCTGGTCGCGGCGAGCGTCGTCGGCAAGCTCCTCGTCGGACGGATCCGGCGGGAGCTCGGGAAGGTCGCCCTGGACATCGGCTGGAACATGCAGTTCCTCGCCGACTGCTCCTCGCCGGTCGGCAGCGCCCGGCAGCCCGGACGGCGCGGGTTCCGGAACCTGTTCCGGGGGCGCGGCGAGCCGGGAGGCCTGCCCCCGGACGGGCCGCGGGACGTCTGACGCCCCCGCCGGGTCCGGGGACGCGAGAGGGCCGGCCCCGCGGGGCCGGCCCGTCGCGTCCTCTCACCAGGGACGTGAAGCTACTTCGTCACGAGGACCAGGTCCCTGATCTTCAGCTTGAGGGAGACCTTGTGGGTCTTGCCATTCTCGTCGACGACCTTCCCCCGCTCCTTCCACTTCCACGCCATCTGCTGTTTCTTCGTCTTCAGCTTGGCGGAGGTCTTCACCCTGGCCGCCTTGACCTCGGTCACGTGGCCGGCGCCGAAGACGTCCTCGAAGACCCACCTGAGATCTCTCTCGACCGCCTCCATATCATTGAAATAGATACGGATCCGCTTCCCCTTCTGGGACCACGTGTCAGGATTTCCCGCCTCTTCGGCGCGCGATTCCCTGCCCACCTGCTCGCACGTAAACGAGAACTCCCCGTCGCCCTCGAAGTCCAGCTGGCAGCTGTACTGGTCGGTCTCCTTCCCCTCGCCCGAGACCTTCATCACCAGGGTGCCCGTGCCGACCCAGCTCGTGTCGGAGATGTCCATCACGCTTCCGCCGGCGAGGGCCGCCGGGGCCACCAGGGCCACGAGCACCGCGGCCAGGATCGTCCACTTGACGAACTTCATGAAAACCTCCTCTCGATAGGCTGTCCGCGGGACGGCTCGGGCGCCCGGTCCCCCCGGGACCGCGGGCCGCCGCCCCGTGCAATACCTAGGTTCCGCGGCCCGCCGGGACAACCCGGGATCGCCCGGATTGGTCCGCCGGCGCCCTTCCCCCCTCCTTCGCGTGACTTCCCCCGGGATCGTGCTACGATTTCCTTTCGCCCGGACCCCCGGTCCGGGCGCTCGATCGTGACAACCAACGGAGGAGAGAAACCGATGAAGAAGATCCTGGTGCTCGTGGGTGTCCTGGCGCTCGTGCTCGCCGTCGGCGCCTGCAACAACGCGAAGAAGGAAGAGGCCCCGGCCGCCCCGGCCGCCGAGCAGGCCGCCCCGGCCGAGGCCCCGGCCACCATCGAGGTGTCCGCCGAGGGGACCACCTTCGACCCGCCGGTCGCCGTCGACCAGCTGCCGGACGGCGCCTGGTACTGCGTGGATGAGAACGGCATGGTGACCTGGGCGGCCACCGAGAAGGCCGAGGGCCAGCTCTGCCCGGACGGGAAGACCGAGCCGATGCAGAAGATGGCCGCCGAGGAGGCCGAGGAGGGTCACGACGAGGCGACCGAGGCCACCGAGGAAGGGGAGCACGGCGAGGAGCACTGACCTCCCGCCCCCCGAGCGGAACGAACGGCCGCCCCGACCCGGGCGGCCGTTTCCTTCCCGGGACACGGGGGACCTGGCGATGCCGAGACTGCGCGACGACCTGGCCGCGGCGCTCGCCCGGATCGACGGGAACGGCTACCGCGCCTACCGGGAGATCGCGGGAGCCTGGCGCCTGCGGGCCCCGGGCGGCCTTTCCCTGGAACTCCACGTGGACCACGTCCAGGGGGACCCGTTCGCTGCCCCCTCGAAGGTCCGGGTGCGGGTCGACCGCCGGGACGCCCCCGCCCCGGCGGACCTCTCGAACACCCGGGCCAGGCGCATCGCCCTCGCCGACTTCCTCGCCCGGCGGATCGCCCGGGAGTTCGGCCGGCGCCGCGGAACGGTCGGCGGCACCGGGAAATCCGGGCTCCTCGCCATCGACGTCGGGGGCCAGGAGGTCCTCGAACGGGCCTCGTTCGTCGTCGACGAACGGTTCCTCGAGGCCCGGGTGGAGGTCGGCCTGCCCGCCGCCGGGCGGCGCGTCCTCGCCCGGCAGGCCGCGCGCCTGCTCACCGAGGAACTGCCCGCGGCGATCGCGGCGGCGCTGGCCGCGGCGCCGGGGGCGGAGAGCTGGCAGCTGGAGGACGAGGCCCGGGCATTCGTCGACTGCGTCGACAACCAGGAATCGCTCCGGGCGGCCCTGCGGGAACGGGGCCTCGTCGCCTTCGTCGCGGACGGGGCGACCCTGCCCCGGGAGTCGGGTGCTTCCGACCGCCCCCTGCGCGGGGACGAGGTGGTCCCGTTCCGCTCGCCCGACGAACTCCGGGTCACCTTCGAGCTGCCACACCCGCGGGTCCCGGGCGGCCCCCGGGAGGTGTCCGGGATGGGGATCCCGGAGGGGGTCACCCTGGTGGTCGGCGGCGGCTACCACGGCAAGAGCACCCTCCTCGACGCGCTCCAGCGGTGCGTCCACCCCCACGTCCCCGGCGACGGGCGCGAGTACGTGGTCACCGACCCGGACGCGGTGAAGATCCGGGCGGAGGACGGCCGCGCGGTCACCGCCGTCGACATCTCCCCGTTCATCCGCGACCTGCCGGGCGGCCGGCGCACGCGCGGCTTCCGCACGGACGACGCCTCCGGCTCGACCAGCCAGGCGGCGAACATCGTCGAGGCCCTCGAGGCGGGCGCCCGGGTCCTGCTCCTCGACGAGGACACCTCCGCGACGAACTTCATGGTCCGTGACGCCCGGATGCAGGCCCTGGTCGCCCGGGAGCACGAGCCGATCGTCCCGTTCGTCGACCGGGTCCGGGAGCTGCACCGCCGGCTCCGCGTCTCGACCGTCCTGGTGATGGGGGGGTCGGGGGACTACTTC
>JAMOQA010000487.1 GCA_027064265.1 Acidobacteriota bacterium | reverse complement strand
GTTCGCAAGAGGGCGTCCGGGGAGGGCGGGGGCGAGGCGGGATAAGCGGGGATCTTGCAAGGGGGGTGTTCGATAACGGGCTGATTTGCAAGTTTCGGGGGGCTGCGAGGGGTGCGGGATTGCAGGCGACCGCGTTATCCCGCTCCCCCCTTGCAGAATCCCCGGTTATCCGACACCCCCCTTGCACCAGGTCCAGTTATCCCGCTCCTCCCCTGATGCGGTCCCCGCGGAGGGGGACGGAGGCTGCCGAACACGACGTGGCAGGAGCCAGGCGGTCCCTTCCCCCTGGTGCCGCCCCCCGGAGTGTCTGTTTTCCGCGGGCTCCCCCGGGAAGGCGAGCTGGCTGCCTTCCGAGCCTCTCGGCTGCCCCGGGGGGACGAGGAGGAAGGAGCGAGGACCGGACTCGGGGAGGCGAGGGCATGCCGCGGACTGCGCGAGACTCCCCGCTTCGCGAAACGAGGCGGGTGAAGGGCGCGGCGGGCCGCCGGGCGGGGGGCGGCGGGTGCCGGGGGGAGGGAAACCCCTATAATCGCGGGGATCCCGGGCGCGGCGGGGGCCGCGCGGCGGGGACGATGCGCGCCGGCGCGGGCCGCGGGCCCGGGCGCGGCGCGGGAGCGCTCGATGGACTCCCGGCACATCAGGAACTTCAGCATCATCGCGCACATCGACCACGGGAAGACGACCCTCTCGGACCGTCTCCTCGAGAAGACCGGTGCGCTGGACCAGCGGGAGCTCGTCGAGCAGACCCTCGACTCGATGGACCTCGAACGGGAGCGGGGGATCACGATCAAGTCCCACGCGGTCTCCCTCCCCTACCGGGCGAAGGACGGCCAGGAGTACCGGCTCGACCTGATCGACACGCCGGGGCACGTCGACTTCTCCTACGAGGTCTCCCGGTCGCTGGCCGCCTGCGAGGGGGCGCTCCTCGTCGTCGACGCCGCCCAGGGGGTCGAGGCCCAGACCCTGGCCAACGCCTGGCTCGCCGTCGAGAACGACCTGGTGATCATCCCGGTGATCAACAAGATCGACCTGCCGTCCGCCGACCCCGAGAAGGTGATGCAGCAGCTCGAGGAGCTGATCGGGATCCCGGGGGAGGAGGCGATCCTCGCCTCGGCGAAGGACGGCACCGGGATCGACGAGATCCTCGAGGCGATCGTCGAGCGGATCCCGCCGCCCACGGGCGACCCGGAAGCCCCCCTCAAGGCGATGATCTTCGACTCCTGGTACGACAGCTACCGGGGCGCCTACATGCTGGTCCGGGTGATCGACGGGAAGCTGCAGCGCCGCCAGAAGATCAAGCTGATGGCGACCGGCGCGGAGTACGAGGTGGAGGACCTCGGCTTCTACACGCCGAAGCAGGTGACCGCCGATGCCCTCTCCGTCGGCGAGGTCGGCTGGGTGGTTGCCGGCATCAAGAACGTCAAGGAAGTCAAGATCGGCGACACGATCACCGAGGCGAAGCGCCCGACGCCGGAGCCGTTCCCCGGCTTCCAGGAAGCGAAGCCGATGGTCTTCGCCGGGCTCTACCCCTCGGACGCCGCCGACTACGGCGACCTCCGCGACGCCCTCGACAAGCTCTCGCTCAACGACGCATCGTTCGTGTTCGAGCCGGAGGTCAGCGACGCCCTCGGGTTCGGCTTCCGCTGCGGGTTCCTCGGCCTCCTGCACATGGAGATCGTCCAGTCGCGGCTCGAGCGGGAGTTCGACCTCGACCTGGTGACGACCGCGCCCGGCGTGCCGTACCGGGTGATGCTGACCAGCGGCGAGTACCTGGAGATCCACTCGGCGGCGAAGCTGCCGCGGCCCCAGGACTACGAGTGGATCGAGGAGCCGTACATCAAGGCGACGATCCTGACCCCCCAGGAGCACGTCGGGCCGCTGCTCAAGCTCCTCGAGGAGCGGCGCGGCGAGCAGCGGGAGCTGAAGTACGTCGGCCCGACCCGGGTGCTGATCGAGTACGATCTGCCCCTCGCCGAGGTGGTCACCGACTTCTACGATCGGCTGAAGTCCGCCTCCCGCGGCTACGCCAGCTACGACTACGAGTTCACCGGTTGGCGGCGCTCCGACCTGGTCAAGCTCGACGTGCTGGTCGCGGGGCAGCCGGTAGACGCGCTGTCGATCATCGTCCACCGGGACGAGGCCTACCGGAAGGGACAGGCCCTCGCCAGCAAGCTCAAGGAGCTGATCCCGCGCCAGCAGTTCGAGGTGCCGATCCAGGCGGCGATCGGCTCGCGGGTCATCGCCCGGACCAACATCAAGGCGCTGCGGAAGAACGTCCTCGCCAAGTGCTACGGCGGCGACGTCACCCGGAAGCGGAAGCTCCTCGAGAAGCAGAAGGCCGGCAAGAAGCGGATGAAGCAGGTCGGCCGCGTCCAGATTCCCCAGGAAGCGTTCCTCTCGGTGCTCAAGCTCGGGGACTGACCGGGGAGCGCGGGCGGGACCTTCCCGCCCGCCACCCCGGCCTTCCTGGTCAGTCGGTCGCCCGGAGGCCGTCGGCGTCGACCGGGCGGACCTCGTAGTAGAGGATCGGCGCGCCGCCCGGGTCGGCCGCACCCGTGTCGACGAACCTCCCGGGCTCCGCGGCCTCGCCGTAGAGGTGCTCCCCCGCGTCGACCTCGGCGTCCGGCAGCGGCGCCTCGTCCCGGAAGACCTCCACCCGGTCGAGGGCGGGGTCGTTGGTCGGCTCGGTCCAGGTGAGCACCACGTCGTTGCCCTCGCGCCGGACCAGCAGGTCGGTGACCGGCGTCGTCTGCCCGGCCTGCGGGGTGGCGCTCACCGCGTCACCCCCCGGGCTCTGGCGCCCGTCCTCCGCCCGGGCCCGCACCCGGTACCAGCGCTCCCGCCCGTTCTCCCGGCCGAGGTCGCGGAAGAGGAGCATCGGCCCCGCGACCGGGGCGTCGTTGAGCTGCTCCCACGGCCCGTCCGGCGAGTCGGCGCCGAGGACGTCGTAGCCGGTGACCGACGGGTCCGGGTGGGGCTTCCAGGTGACGTCGACGACGGTGTTGTACGGCGTCGCGGTCACCCCCGGGACGGTCCCGTCGAGGGCGTTGGTTCGCTCCGGCGTCGGCGGCGAGAAGTGCGACCACTCCGCCCCGCCGTCCGGCAGGCGTCCCTCGGAGACGTCGGTCCGCTGCTTCCCGAAGACCCGGGCGTCGACCTGCATGTTGCCGTTCTCGTCGGTGTCGAAGAGGCCGATCTCCTCCCCCTTCTTCGAGAGCTTGAAGTTCGTGTGCAGCGGCCCCTGGTCCTCGTCGTCGTCGCACCAGAAGAGGAGGAAGCCGCCCGGCTCGATCACCGTGCCCTCCGGGATGCGCCACTTCGTCGGCTCGGCGAGGTCGTCGGTGAGGTACATGCCGGAGAGGTCGACCGGTTCCTCGCCCGCGTTCCACAGCTCGACCCAGTCCTCGTGCTCTCCCGCCTCGTCGACGATGCCATCCTCGTTGTCGGCGAGGAACTCGTTGACGAAGAGGGGCGGGCCGTCGTAGCCGACCCGGTAGGAGTACGCCTCGTCCGGCGCGTCTTCCGGGTCGCGGGCCACGTGGCCACCCGTATCCTCCGCCTCGACGTAGTAGCGCACGTTCGTGCCCGGCGGCTGCCCGGGGATCGTCGCGCCATAGACGTCGTCCCCGGCGGCCCCGTCCCCGTGCTCGCCGTCGTCGTGCATCGGCGTCGCGACGAACCCGTCGCCCGCATCGTAGTAGAGCTCGACCCGGGCAAGGCCGTGGTCGTCGGTCACCCGCGCGGTCACCACCACGTCCTCGTGCTGGGCCGGCTCCTCCGGGTCGCGGGCGGTGTCCTCGATCTCCGGCGGCCAGTCGGGCTCCTGGTTGGCCGCGCCGGGGGTGGGGTTCGGGAAGGCGACCCACTCGTCGCTCCCCTCTGGCCACCGGCCCTCCGAGATGTCGTCCTTCTGCTTGCCGAAGGAGTGCTCGTCGATCGCCCAGTAGCCCCGCTCCGCCGTGTCGTAGAGCCCGATCGTCTCCCCCTTCTTCGAGAGCTTGAAATTGGTGTGCAGCGGGCCCTGCTCGATGTCGTTGTCGCACCAGACCAGCAGGTAGCCGTGGGCCGGGATCACCGTGCCGACCGGGAAGCGCCACTGGTTGGGCACGTCGGGGTCGTCGGAGAGGTGCATGCCGGTGAGGTCGACGTCCGCGTCGCCCAGGTTGTGGATCTCGACCCAGTCCTCGTACTCGCCGAACTCGTCGGCGATGGTCGACTCGTTCTCCGCCATGAACTCGTTGATCACGAGCGGCGGTGCCGGGCTCCCGACCCGGTAGGAGTAGGCGCCGTCCTCGCCCCCGGGCGGATCGAGCGTCACGAGCCCCCGGTCGTCCTCGGCGCGCACGTAGTAGCGGACCTCGATGCCCGCGGGCTGGGCCGGGATCGTGCCCCCGTAGACCCCGTCCCCCGCCTCGCCGTCGCCGTGGGCGCCGTCGTCGAACATCTCCACGTCGAACCAGAAGGCGAACTGGCCCCGGTAGCGCAGCGTGACCGCGGCCAGCCCCCCGTCGTCGGTGACCCGGGCGGTCACCAGCACGTCGTCGGCCGGGCCGGGGTAGGGGGGCCGACGGGCGGTGTCGCGGATCCGCGGCGGCTCGTTGATCGTACCGCCGGCGTTCGACTCGCCGGGGGTCGGCGCCACGTACCAGCGCCAGCGGTAGAGGCCGTCGTCCTTCATGCCCCGGGCGACGTCCGCCGGAGCGGCGTGCCAGGTCGCCTCCTGGACGATCCGGTTGTCCTCGCCCGTCCCGCGGGTGGAGAGGACGATCTTTCCCTCGTTGCCGGCAAGGCGGAAGGAGGCGTGGAGCGGTCCCTGGTCGGGCTGGCCGTCGGCCCAGACCAGGAGGAACCCGCCGGCGGGAATCACCGTGCCGTCCGGCAGGGCCCACTTCTCCGGCTGGTCGGGATCGTCGGAGAGGTGCATGCCGGAGACGTCCACGTCCCGCGGGCCGGCGTTGTAGAGCTCGATCCAGGGATCGTGCTCGCCCGCCTCGTCCGCGTGGCCGGTGACGTTGTTCACGAGGTACTCGTTGACGTAGACGAAGTACTCGTCCGAGGGTTCCCAGGTCTCCATCTGCCGCAGCAGCTCGGCCCGGCGCTCCCGGACGTATCTCTTCAGCCGCTCAGCCGCCGCCGCGAGGGGACCGTTGTCCTGCCAGGGGTACTTGCGGAGGTCGAGGGCGCCGTCGTGCTGGACGAGCGAGGTGTACTCGTCGATCAGCGGAGCGAGGGCGTCCTCGGACCAGTCGGCGTCCATCAGCTCGCGCAGGGCCTGGGCATGGCGCTTGCGGAACTGCCAGACCCTCAGGTACGCGTCGACGAGATGGTTCCAGCCGACGCCGGGGTGGGCCATGCAGCCCTCGTCGATGGCGCGGAGGGTGTAGATCGACCACGGGTCCCAGGGGCTGTTCCCCCACGAGCCGTCGTGGTCCCAGGGAATGAACCGCCAGCGCGGGTGGTCCTCTTCCCAGAGCAGGTAGTAGTTGTGGTTCCAGGAGTCCCACTCGCTCATGAAGATCAGGCCGGCGTAGTAGCGGATGAACTCGGGCAGGTCGACGTGCTCGGCGATCTGGTCGGCGAGGTCCTCCTGGGGGCCGTTGATCGCGTCGATCAGCTCCTGCAGGCGGTCGTATCCTTCCGCGGTGCCGTTCTTCTGGGAGTAGAGGCGCCGGTACTCGGTCGGGTCGTCCCGCCGCGAGAGGTTGCCGTCCCACTCTGCCTTGAAGAGCTCGGCCCCCTCGTCCAGGTCGTGGTTCTCGACGAAGTGCTCGTCCACGTTCTCGACGAGCTGGACGACCCCGTGGAACTCCCCGTTGACGAAGAGGTCGACCGGCTCGACGTCGGGGGTGACGAGCCCCCCGTCGCGGTGGACGCGGAAGGCGAGCCGCTTGCGCACGAGGAAGGCGTCCCACATGTCGGAGTTGAAGTTGAACGTGTCCCGGCCGTCGAGTTCCTCGCCGCCGGGCAGCTTGACCTTCCAGTTCTTCTTCGCGAACTTGCGCGCGATGCCGCCGCGGTAGCGGGTCCTCGAGCCGTCGAAGGTGATGCCGTCGTGCTCGAGGCAGGCGGGAACGTAGTCGTCCGAGCCGACATGGGAGTTCAGCTCCCGCAGGTCGTCGGGGTCGAGGGTCAGGTGCCACACGGGCAGCGTCGCCTCGGCCTCTTCCCGGGGCATCGCCGCGACGGCCGGGGAGGGGTCGGACTCGTTCCCCTCGAGGTCGACGGCGGTCACCCGGTACCAGTGGAGCTCGCCGTCCGTCGCGTCCCGGTCGAGGAACCAGGGGGTCAGGCTGGTGCGCGTGTCGATCCGCTCGAAGGGGCCGTCGGGGTCGTCGGCCCGGTACACCCGGTAGCCGCGGAGGTCGGTGTCCGGGGATTCGGCCCAGTGGAGCAGCACCGCGCCGATCCCCTCGTGGACCTCCGGGGCCGCCGGGGGAGCGGGCGGGCCGGGCTCCGGCGCCGCGTCGACCACCTCGATGGCGGAGAGGAAGGGCGCGCCCTCGACCGGCCGGAACTCGACGTCCAGCGTCCCGTCCTCGACGTGGACCAGGTACCGCAGCTCGAGGACCTCCCACATGTCGCCGGTCGCCTCGAAGACGTCGAGGTCGGTCTCGACCGTCTCTCCCTCGAGCAGGATGTCGAACCGGCGCAGGCCGGGCCCGTGCACGAGGAACTCGGCGAAGCCGAGGGTCACCCGGTAGTCCCCGGGAGGGACGTCGAAGCGGTAGGCGAAGTCGCCTTCACGGCAGGAGTGGTACGGCTCGACGTGCCCCCGGAACCGGTGCCGGGGCTCCCCGGACGACCGGGCGTCCCCGCCGACGAAGCCGGCCCCGTCCTCCGACTCCTCGTACGGGACGTCGGCCATGTACCACTGCTCCTCCGGGCCGAGGACGTCCGAGTCGCCCCCGCAGGTGAAGCGCTTCTCGTAGGCGCGGGCCGGCAGGGCGGCGAGGGAGAACGCGAGCGCAACTGCGAGAACGAGGACGAACCGGCTCGGAACGAAACTGGACCCTGGGCGGTGAGACATGCGGACCTCCTCCCCGGGGCGGATTCCCGGGATCCCCCCGAAGTTCGCTCAAGATGTACGCCGAAACCGGGTCGGCGGCAGGGGACCGGGGCTCGATGCGAGGACGTCGCGGGAACCGTCAGGAGTTCCCGTCGCCCTCGAGGTGCCGGGCCAGGTCCGCCGCCCGGTCCGCGTCGGTGCGCTGGAACAGGACGAGGGCGAGGGTGAGGAGCGCCATCGCGAAGAGGCCGAGGCCGCCGCCGAGCAGGAACGCGATCGCGGCGGTGATCGCGCCCCCCTCGGTGACGAAGAGACCAAGGAGGCCCTGCCGGGCCCGCACGGCGAGGTCGCGCCGGTCGGTCGGCGGGTTCGTGCCGACGAGGGCGGCTCGCCAGGGGCGGGAGAGGACCCACCCGGCCAGGGCCATCGCGACGGCGATCACCGCCGTGATCACCGCCGGGTCCGGGCCCGGCTCCTCCGGCATGATTCCTTCCCCCCCGTTGACGAAGAACACGTAGACACTGATCGCGGCGAGCACGACGGTGGTCCCGATCGCCTGGAAGACGTGGGTCATCCGGATCTGCTTGACCAGGACGTCGGGCGGCAGCGCCGCCAGCTGGCGGATCTGCTCCTCCGTGGAGCGCCGGCCCATGGACACCTCCCCCGGCGCGTCGTCCCCTGCCTCCTGCCCGGTGGGCACGAATCCCTTCCCGCGAGGATTCTAGCCCGGATCATGCATGAGCCCTCCGGCCGAAACACCGGATCTGCACGCTGGCCGGGCCCTTCGGGCCCTCTCGCCCGTACTCGGCGCTGAACACCCTGCGGCGTACCTCGAGGTAC
>JAMOQA010000486.1 GCA_027064265.1 Acidobacteriota bacterium | reverse complement strand
CAGCGGCAGCGTCGTTGCCCGCACGGCGACCGGGCCCGCGGGCTCGGAGCGGTTCCCGGCAGCGTCGAGGGCGACGACCCGGTACCAGCGGACCTCGCCGGCCGGCGCCGTCGTGTCGTGGTACTCGGTGGTCTCCGGGGGCAGCGGCTTCTCGGTCAGCACCTCGCCGAGGGCCCGGCGCACCGGCGAGCGGAGCACCAGCCAGCCGGCGAGGCCCGGGTCCCGGGCGCCGGGCTCCCACGCGAGGTGCACCCCGCCGCCCAGGGCGTCGGCCCGGACGATGCGGGGCGCTGCCGGCGGCCGGGTGTCCGGCAGGGGCACCTCGACCACGGCGGAGGGCTCCGAGCGGTCGCCCGCCGGCCCCACCGCGATCACCCGGTAGCGGAAGACGCCGCCGAGGCCCGGCGGGTAGTGGTCCACGTACCGGTTCGAGGGGTGGATCCCCTTGTGCAGCGGCAGGAACTTGCCGCCCTTCCCGGCGGCCCGCTGGACGATCCAGCCGGCGAGCTTCTCCTTGCCGCCCGGCCGCCACTTGAGGGTCACCCGGCCGTCGCCGATCGTCGCCGCGAGGTCCACCGGCGGGGGCAGGGGGGCCTTCCTCCGGAACCGCACGGCGGGGGAGACCGCCCACTCGCCGGAGAGGTCCCGCTCCTCGACGGAGCGGACCGCGTACCAGTAGACGGTGCCCGGCCGACCGGTGTCGTCGACGAACGCGGGCTCCGTGACCGGGTCCTGCACCAGCGGCTCGAACGGCCCCTGGGCGGTCAGGCCGCGACCGACGATCCAGCCCTTGCGGTGGGGGTTGGCGTCGGCCCGCCAGGCGACCCGCACGGCCCCCGGCTTCGCCTCCACGGTGATCTCCGCCGGCGGTTCGGTGGCCGCCCAGTCGGGGGACCAGGTCTCCACCGCCTCCGACTCGGGCCCCCGCCGGCCGAACGGGTCGAGGGGGGCGACCGAGTAGCGGATCGTCGTCGCCACCGGCGGGTCCGCGTCGAGGACCATGCCCTCCGCGGGGCCCCGCAGGAGGGCGGGGCCGCCGCCGACGATCTCGGCATCCTGCGCGCCGGCGACCCGGCGCAGCACCAGGAAGAGGACCGCCGGCGCCTGCCCTTCCTCCGCGGGGAGGCGGTTCTTCCAGCGGACGGTGATCCCGGCGGGGGAGGCGGAGACCGCGAGCCCCGTGGGGGTCGGCGGCAGCGGCGCCTCGAACCCGGCCCGCAGCCGGATCGTCTCGCCCCGGGCGATCTTCTTTCCGTTCGCGTCCAGGGCGGTCACCCGGTAGCGGAACTCCTTGCCGGCCGGGGGCGCCGGGTCGACGCAGGCGATCCCCAGGGCCCGGGCGAAGTCGAAGCTCCGCATCGCCTGGAGCAGCAGGATCCCGGTGCCCAGGTCGTCGGTCTCGCCGCGGGCGAGGGCCTCGGCGGCCCGGGCGATGCCCTGGCGGGACGAGTCGTCGAGGCGAGAGAGGGCCTCCTCGTCGACCCCGGGCAGGAGGCCGTCGGCGACGAGCTCCGCCCGCCGGCCGACCACCCGCTCGACCCGGTACCCGCCGGCGGGCCACGGGCCGTCCGGCGGGCTCCAGGCGATCCGCATCCCGCCGGCGGGGTCGGCGGTGGCGAGCACGCCCAGGTCGCCGGCGCCCAGCTCGGTGGGAGCGCGATCGCCGGCGGCGGCGAGGGGAACGCCGGCGGCGAGGAACAGGAAGAGGAACCCCGCGAGGAGCGAACGGTGGTACGGGCGCATCGTCGTCATCGGTCGTTCCTCCTCACAGCGAGAGGCAGATCTCGGGGATGTCGGCCTCGTAGGTCTTGCAGCAGCCGGCGATGCACCAGCAGATCCGGCCGAAGCGGATCCGCGCCTTGGCGCAGAACGAGGGCGGCGGCACGTCGACCTTGACGTGGGCCCAGAGCCCCGGGTTCACGCACAGGCAGCCGGCCGGCGTGTCGAGACCGGCGTCCACCGTCACCCAGGTGTCGAACTCCCCGTGGAGATGGGGCGGGTGGAGGGTGATCGACTCCTTCGCCTCCCAGTTCGCCTCGATGTTGGCGTGGGCTCCGAAGCCCCACTTCTCGCCGCTCCACTCGAGCGTCGCGTGCATCGAGTTGCCGACCCGGTAACCGGAAGGGTCGAGCATCATGTAGCCGGTCACTTCCTGGCCGAGGAACTCTCCCCGCAACCGGAGGCTCGCCTGCTCCTGGCCCAGGTAGACGTGCCAGTCGGAACCGGAGAAGTAGAGGGAGACCGCCGCGTTGCCCCCGTTGCACGGGTCGCCGAAGGCGGGCGCCTCGATCACCAGGTTGTCGTCCAGGTACCTGAAGGTGCCCCAGGCGGAGGCGTGGAACGCGCCGCCGCCGTAGCGGAGGCAGGCGTGGAGCGGGGCCTCCCCGTCCGGCGTGCCGTCGAGCACCCAGAAGCCGCCGTCGAGCCGCGCCTCGGCGGTGCCGAGGATGCGGATCGAGAGGTCGCCGTCGGCCCACATCGTGTAACGGTCCGACGTGGAGACCCGGGCGCCGGCGGAGAGAACGATGCCGTGGGGGCCGGGCCGGACGTCCTCGAGGGGGCCGAGGATCGTGTTGAGGTCCACGTTGACCCCGAGCCCGCCGCGGAACCGGTGGAGCAGCAGGCCGGACTGGCCCAGGGTGACCGGCTTCGGGAGGGCGACCTGGGCCCGGGCGAGCCACCACGCCCCGCTGCTCCGCCCGAAGACGAAACCGGCGTCGATCGCCGCGCCGAGCACCTCGAGGTTCCCCTCCCCGATCCAGCGGGCCAGCCCGCCCGAGGTCTCGAGGCGGATGGTCGCGCTGCCCCGGACCACCGGGGCGCCCTCGGGCAGCTCGAAGGACGGGGCGAGGTCGGCGATCCGCTGCCCGAGGAAGCCGAGCGCCACGTCCCGCCCCGAGCGGTACCGGTGCTCGACGGTGGTGACCTGGGGCATCAGCTCGTCGGCCAGGTCGAGCTCGGTGTCGAGGGAGACGACGAACCCGTCGCTCGAACCGAGGATGCCGATCCGCCGCACCGTGGCCGGCCAGCCGGCCACCTCGACCCGGGCCGCGTCCACCGGGATCCACGGGTCGTCCAGGTCCGGCGGGAGCAGCTTCCCGTCGATGGAGACCCGCGCCCCGTCGATCGGGCCGCGCCAGCTCTCGCTCCCGTTCTTCTCCAGGACCAGGTCGGCCTCGAGGGAGAGGACCCACTCGTCGAGTTCCGGGTCGAGCTCGAAGGTCGCGCGGTGCACGTCCAGGTCGAGGGGACCGAGGTCGCGCCGCACCGAGACCGGGTCGAAGCGGGAGAGGAGCCCCTCGTCCGCCGTGATCCGCAGCTCGCCGTGGACGGGCTCCTCGATGATCGGCCAGTCGCGGACCGTCACGTCGAGCCGGGCGTCGAGGGCGCCCCCGCAGGTGGCGACGCGGAGGTTCCCGAGGGCGGCGTGCACCCCGCCGGAGAACTCCAGGTCCTCCGACCAGCTCCCCGCGTCGAGCACGCCCGCGAGCCCGCTGGGGCGGATCGCCCAGCCGGTGAAGGAGAACGGGGAAGCGTGGACCTCCCGGTCCCCGAGGCGCAGGGTGGGCAGGGTCAGCTCGCCGTCGGCGACGACGCCGACGAAGGCCGTTCCGGGGACGCCGGCGCAGTCGCCGGCCTGCGGCGCCTCGCCGGAGACCGTCGAGAAGTCGAGGGTGGCCCGCCGGAAGGCGAGGCCGATCCCCGACCACCCGAGGGCGGCGGGCACCGGGTCGGTGACCTGCGCCTCCACCAGGAACCCGCCGGTCGGCTCCACCACCGCCCCCGCGAACGCGAAGGCGGGGGTGCGGCTCGACCCGGCCGAGGCCGGCAGGCCCTGCCGGTCGGAGGGGGCGACCTCGCCGTCGAGGACGAGGGCCTCCCGGTCGAGCCGCAGGTGGCGGACCCGGACCTCGAAGCTGGCCGCCTCGGCCTCGGCTTCGGCATCCGCGTCGATCGAGCCCGCGGTTACCTGCCACTCGCCGTTCTCGGTTCCACCGATCGTCAGCCCCTGGAACGAGACCGGGACCCGGCCGAAGGTGACGCCACCGCTGCCGTCCGGCAGGGGCACGGCGACGATTCCCTCGCCCGCGACCGTGTCACCGTCCCGGGTGACCCGGAGGTCGGTGATCCGGATCGTGCCGGAGCGGGAGGTGTCGAAGACCAGGGCGCAGGCCTCGTCCTCCCCCCGGGCACGGACCCGGAAGGTGCGCTCCATCGTCTCGACCTCGGTGTGGGGCCCGAGCAGCGCCTCCTTGTCGATCTCCGCGATCACCCCGGACTGGTCGAGGGCGAAGGCGGGACCCCGGCTCCCCGTGTCGCCGGCCTGCGAGAAGCCGACCCCGGCGAGGACCTGGCGCCCGGCCGCTGCCGGGTTCTGCAGGAGGCCGGGAACCAGGGTGGGGACGGTGGCCCCGCCGCTGCCGGAGGAACCGGCCGACTGCGTCGGGGGCCGGGTCGACCGTTCGAACGCGTCGTTGGCGTCGACCTTCTTCGGGGCGCCCCCCTCGACCACCGCCCGGATCCGCCAGGGGGTCTCCCTGGCGCCGGCCGGCAGCGGCGCGTCGAGCCAGATCGTCTCCGGGTGCCGGCCCGCCTTGCCGTCCTCGATGGAGACGCCGGGGAGGCCGCCCACCGGCTCGGTCACCGCGAACGGTTCCCGCCGGTCGTCCAGGTACCAGCTCACCCGCACCGGCCCGTGGCCGTACCAGGTGACCCGCACCCCCGGCCGGAACGCCTCGGAGCACTCGCTGATCGCCGGCTCGTCCTCGTTGGTCCAGGGGTCGGGCCAGACGACCTCCGCCTCGAGCAGGTGGAGGAAATCGTCGGCGCCGGCACCCGGGGGCGCCACCACCTCGATCTCGGTGCAGGCGACGAGGAAGGCGTCGGAGAGATCGGGGCCGCGCAGGGCGTCCAGGACGGCCCCGGTTCCGGCGGGGGCGGAGATCCCGGCCTGCGCCACGCTTCCCGCCGTCGCCGCGCTGCCGGACGCCGGTTGAACCGGCTGGAGCCCCTGGGCGACTGCCGCCCCCTGCCCGAGGGCGGGGACGATCTCCTCGGCCATGTCCTCGTCCGGATGCTTGAGGGTGTAGATCCGCACGCGGTACGTGCCGGGTGCCCGGTAGACGTGGGAGAGCGGGCGTCCGTCCGGGCCGACCAGCTCGACCCGGGAGAGGTCCGCCGCGGCGGTCGGGGCGACCTGCAGGGCCTCCGGCGCCGAGAGGTCACCCCAGTCGACGAAGACGTTGTCGAAGGCGACCGGCGTCACCGATGGCGGTCCGCCGAAGTTCACCCGGGCGAGCCCGCCCGGGTCGTAGGGACTGCGGGAGAGGTCGATGGTGCCGCCCAGGTGAACGGTCGTCCCCGAGCAGACCACCGTCCCCTCGCAGGCGGGGGGCAGCTCCTCGCCGGGAGGGGCCGACGTGCCGAGGACCAGCAGGTTCGAGCCGGGAGGCGCGACCGAGCAGTCCGCGGCCCCCCGCGGCGGCAGGGGCAGGCGCACCGGCCGGGTCTCCGACTCCTCGACGACGACCGCGTCCCCCTCCTGCTCCCGCTTCCAGTAGCCGGTGACCTTCCAGAACACGGTCCCCGGCATCTTCATGGCGGCGACGGTCTCGGCCGCGAGCTCGTCGGCACCGGCGGCCAGGGAGACGCTCGCGGGGGCCTGCGCCGGCATGGAGAGGTTGGGGATCGACATCACGTCCGAGAGATCGCCGGAACCGCCGGCCGGCGTCGCGGCGGGCTCCTCGGGGGCCGGCGGGTCGGCCGGCAGCGAGGCGAGGAACGCGGCGTTCGGCCGGTAGGAGGTCTTCGTCGTCCGCGCCCGGGCGAGGACGTTCCCCTCGAAGTCGAGGAGCTCGAGGACGAACCAGTCGGCGAGGCCGGGGTTCGACTCCCGCCAGGAGAAGACGGTGCCGTCGTCGAGGCGCGGCGGTGCGCAGAGGGCACCGACGCAGCCCTCTTCCCAGGGGTCCCGGGGGCTCACCAGCTCGATCTCGCCGTGGGGGACCAGGTTCCGCAGCGGCCCGCCCGTCGCGATCGGCGGCATCACCTCGACGGTCGCCGGGCCCTCGTTCTTCTCGTTCCCCCGGACCGCCACCACCTTCCGCACGCCGGGCCTCGCGTCCGGCGCCACCTCGATGGTCACCTCGCCGCGGCGAACGCGGGCGACCGCGGGCGCCTCGACCACCCGGATCCCCTCGCCGAAGGAGAGGCGGGTGCCGGGCAGCAGGTTCTTGCCGACGATCCGGACCACGTACCGCTGGCCCGGCAGGAACCGGTCGGGCACCACCCGGTCGACCCGGGGGCCGCTCGGCAGCGGCACGATCTTCTCGGGCGGCTTCACGCCCGTCACGAGACCCGGGAGCTTCCCCGGGGGACGGACGCCGGCCGCCGGGAGGCCCGCGCCGACCATGAGCGTGGCCGGACCCTTCGCCACGGTGAACCCGGGAGCGGTGGCCCGGACCACCCGGGGGCCGGGAACGGCGCCCGGCGAGACCTGGATCCGGGCCTTCGCCCGGGTGCCGGAGAGGATGAAGATCGGCTGGAGCACCAGGATGTCCCGGCCGAGGTCGAGGGACATCCCGGGACGGAAGTTCGCGCCGAACAGCTCCAGCTCCACCGTGGCTCCCGGCTTCACCCGGCCGGGTTGCACCCGGACCACCTTCGGGCCCAGGGGAGAGAGCTGCCGGCCGGGGATCTCCTCGATGCCGGGGAGGCGGTCGAGGGGCTTCTCGACCCCGCCCGGGAGCCGGTCGCCCGGGCGGATCGTGATCTCCGCCATGTCGACCGTGAAGACGCCGGGGTAGCGCTTCGTCTCCGGCGGGGGTGCCGCGGTCGCCGTCGTCACCGCGAGGGGCGGCGGCTTCTGGGTCGTGACCACCAGGGTTCGCGGTCCGGGAGTCGCATGGGGGTCGATCTGCACGAGGAGCTGGATCCTCCCCGCCTCGCGCCACACCAGCCGGAGGACCTCGATCCCGGCCGGCTCGAAGGAGACCCGCTGCACCCGGTCGGCGAAGGCCCGCCCGGTGCCGACGACCTCGAGCCGCTCGCCGGGCTTCCCGTGGTTCGGGTCGAGGACCACCGCCGGGCCGGCGGCCACCAGGCCCGGCGAGACGTCAGGGGCGACCTGGTCGGTCGGTGCCGGGGGCGGGGCGTCGACGGTGAAGACGTTCGCGTACCGCTTCGTCTCCGGCTGGGGCGGCGGGGCCGCCGTCGTCATCGTCAGCGGTGGCGGCTTCAGGGTGGTCACGACCATCGTCCGCGGCCCGGGCATCGCGTGGGCGTCGATGGCGAGCTCGAGGACGAGCTGGCCCTTGCCGGGCTGCTGCCAGCGGACGACGCGCACGCCCCCCGGTTCGAAGGAGACCGCCTGGACCCGGTCGTCGAAGGCGGGTCCGTGCCCGGTCACCCGGAGCGTGGCCCCCGGCGCGGCGTGGCCCGGGTCGAGCTGCACCGGGTGCAGCGCCGTACCGGTGGTGAGGTTCGGCGACTGGGCGGCGGCGGGCAGCGTCCCGGCCGGCACCGCCGCCACCAGGAGCGCGAGGAGGAGCAGGAGGCGTCGCGGAGACATCAGAAGATCCTCCCGGCGAGGAGGCCCCCGCCCGTGCCCGGGACCGCCCGGCCGGCCCAGCCGTAGCCGGCGAGGGCCGGGAGGCCGACCGCGCGGGCGAGGCGCCGCGCCCGGACGTGACGGGGCAGGAGCAGGCGGCCGATGCCGGTTCCCGGCACACCGTGGCCGCCGCCACCGGTCCGGCCCCAGGTCCAGGTCATCGTCATCACGTACCGCCAGTCGTCGATCTCGACGTCCGGTCCGCCGGCCAGGTTCGGGGCGAGGGTCTCGGTCCAGTCGGCGGAGACCGTCATCGCGAAGCCCTGGGGGCCGTGGTGGGGAGGCGTCCAGGAGAAGAGGGCCTGGGCCATCCG
>JAMOQA010000485.1 GCA_027064265.1 Acidobacteriota bacterium | reverse complement strand
GACCGCCATCCTCGAGGCTCCGGACCCGCGGAAGCCGGCCGGTCTCCGGGACCGGGCCCTCCTCGAGCTCCTCTACGGGGCCGGCCTCCGGGTCTCCGAGCTGACCGGCCTCGATCTCGACGACATCGACCTGGCCCGGCGCACCGTCCGTGTCCTGGGGAAGGGACGCAAGGAACGGATCGTGCCCTTCGGGAGGAAGGCCGCCACGGCCCTCAGGGCCTACCTCGCCGCGTTCGTCGACCTGCGGGAGAAGACCGGCGAGGAGGCGCTCTTCCTCAACCTGCGGGGGGGACGTCTCACCGACCGGTCGGTGCGACGGGTCCTCGACCGGGCCGTCGCCCGGGCGGCGCTGCTGCGGGGCGTCCATCCCCACGTGCTGCGCCACTCGTTCGCCACCCATCTCCTCGAGTCGGGCATGGACCTGCGGGCGATCCAGGAGCTGCTCGGGCATTCCCGTCTCGCGACGACCCAGCGGTACACGAAGCTCTCGCTCGACCACATCCTCGAGGTCTACGACCGCTCCCATCCCCGCGCCTGAAGTCGCCCTCCGAGCGACACGGGCGCGGCACGCTGCGCCCCTACGGAAACTCGCGAGACGCGCAACGCGTAGGGGTCGAGCGTGCTCGACCCGTGCCGGGCCGAAGGCCCGGCCATGGGTGGTGCCGCTTCGCGGCGCACGGGCGCGGCACGCTGCGCCCCCGCGGGATGCGCGGGAACGGGGTGCCGATCAGACGAGGGCGGCAGCGAGGGACTCGATCGTGTCGTGCAGGAGGTCCGGGTCGACGGGCTTCGTCAGGAAGGCATCCATCCCCGCCTCCTGGCAGCGCTTCCGGTCGTCCTCGCTGACGTGGGCGGTCAGCGCCACGATCGGCAGGCGCCGCAGCTCGTCACCGACCTCCCCCGCCCGGATCCGGCGGGTCGCTTCCAGACCATCCATCCCGGGCATCTGGATGTCCATCAGGACGAGGTCCACCTTCTCCTCGCGGAGCCGCGCGAGCGCCTCGGCGCCGTTTTCCGCGTAGAGGACGGCGTAACCCTGCCGCTCGAGGAGGCGGCCGGCGACCTTCCGATTGACCGGGTTGTCCTCGACGACGAGGATCGTCTGCCGCCCACGTGGCACCCGGCGCTCGGGGCGACTGGCAACGGCAGGATCCACCCGGTAGGGAATCTCCACCCGGAACACGGTGCCGCGCCCGGGCCAGCTCTCGAAGGCGATCACTCCTCCCTGCATCTCCACGATCTTCCGGGTGATCGCGAGGCCCAGGCCCGTCCCCCCGTGCCCCCTGGTCAGCGAACCATCGACCTGGCGAAACGGCTCGAAGACCGCCGGCCCCACGTCTGCAGGGATCCCGATGCCGCTGTCCATCACCTCGAGGAAGAGCGTGAAACCCTCGCCATCGACGGAGCGCCGCAGGACCATCCGGACGTCCACGTATCCCTTCTCGGTGAACTTGACCGCGTTTCCGACGAGGTTGACGAGCACCTGCCGCAGCCGGTCCGCGTCGCCGACGAGCTTCCCGTCGCACTCTCCCTCGATCCGGCTCTCGAGCCGCAGTCCCTTCCGTTCGGCCGCCGGGCGGAGGGCCTGGACCACGTCCGCGAGGACCTCCTGGGGGCAGAACGGCTCCTCCCGGAACCGCATTCGCCCCGCCTCGAGGCGGGAGAAGTCGAGCAGGTCGTCGATCAGCGCGAGCAGCCGTCGCGCCGCCTCGCGAAGCTCGTCCAGGGACTCCTTGCCGTGGGGAGACAGCTCCTCGTCCCGGAGCACCTCGGCGAGGCCGACGATGGCGTTCATCGGGGTGCGGATCTCGTGGCTGACGTTGGCGAGGAACTCCGTCCGGACCCGCGCGGACTCGATCGCCACGTCCTTCGCCCGGCGCAGTTCCTCCTCCTGGCGTCTCTCGTCGGTCACGTCGCGAACGACGAGGACCGACTGCCCGATCATCCCGTCCCGCTCGGGAAGCGGGGCGGCGCTGACCAGGATCGTGCGCAGCTCGCCACGTCCCGTCCGCAGCGCGATCTCGTAGGTCGACGACAGGCCCAGCCGGCGGCGACGCAGCTGGTCTTTCACGGTCGGGCGGTACTCGGGCTCGACGTACTCGATGGCATTCGACCCGACCAGCTCCGAGACGGGCAGACCGATGATCGTCCCCGCGGCCGGGTTCGCGAAGGAGATCGTCCCGTCGTGCTCGACGATGAGCAGGCCGTCCATCATCGTCTCGACGAGGGCCCGCAGGGTCCGCTCCCGCTGCTCGAGCGCTTCCTCCGCCGCCTTCTTCGCGGTGATATCGAACTTCCCCGCCACGAAGAAGGCGATCTCCCCGGCCTCGTCGAGTACCGGGACGATCGTCGCCTGCTCCCAGAACAGCTCGCCGTTCTTCCGCCGATTGCAGAACTCTCCCTGCCAGCGGCGGCCCTCGCGCAGGGTCTTCCACAGTTCCTCGTAGAACTCCGGCGGGTGGACTCCCGACTTCAGGATGGCCGGGGTCTGCCCCAGCACCTCATCCCGCTCGTACCCGCTCACCCGGGTGAACCACTGGTTGACGTAGAGAATCCTCCCGTCACGGTCGGTGACGATCACGGACGCCGGCAGGAAGTCGAGCGCTCCCTGCAGGAGGGAGATGCTCGCATCCTCCCCCTTCCGGACGACGGGCACGTCCTGGTCGGGCCGCTTCATCGGCCACCTCCAGCCTCCTTTCCCAACCCCATGGCCGCCACCCGCCAGAGGCCCTCGACGGCCCGGAAGAGGGTGTCCGGGTCGAGGGGCTTCGAGAGGTAGGCGTCCATCCCGGCGGCGAGGCAGCGTTCCTCGTCCTCCCGCATCGCGTGGGCGGTGAGGGCCACGATCGGCACGCGACGAACCGCTTCACCCGCCTCCCCCGCGCGGATCCGCCGGGTCGCCTCCAGCCCGTCCATGCCGGGCATCTGGACGTCCATCAGTACGACGTCGATGGCGCCTCCTTCGCGGCGCAGGACCTCGATCGCCTCCCGGCCGTCTCCCACGACCGTCACCCGGTGACCACGGCGCTCGAGCAGCCGGGCGGCGACCTTCGCATTGACGGGATGATCCTCGGCCAGCAGCAGGCGCAGGGGTTCCGCGGACCGTGGGTCGAGTTTTCCCTCCTCGACCGGTTCCCGGGCCCGGACCTCGTCGGCCGAACCCACTCGGTACGGGATCTCGACGCGGAAGACGGTCCCCCGGCCCGGTTCGCTCTCGTGGGAGATCGTCCCGCCCTGCAGCTCGACGATCCGCCGGGTGATCGCGAGCCCCAGGCCCGTTCCCCCGTGCTGGCGACTCGGGGAGCCGTCCGCCTGGCGGAACGGCTCGTAGATCTTCGCCCCGGCCTCCGGCGGGATCCCCGGGCCCGTGTCCCGGACATCCAGGTGCAGGCGACACTGCTCATCCTTCCCTGGCAGGAGTCGCATTTCGACCTGGACCGCCCCCTCCTCCGTGAACTTGACGGCATTCCCCACCAGGTTGATCAGGACCTGCCGCAGGCGCCATGGATCACCGACGAGGACGCATTCCTCGCTGCCATCGAACCGGGTCCCGAGATGCAGTCCCTTCTCCCGGGCGCGGGGTCGGAGGATCCGCGCCACCTCGGCCAGGATCTCGACGGGACGGAAGTCCACCTCCCGGAACTCGAAGCGCCCCGCCTCGAGGCGCGAGACGTCCAGGATGTCCCCGATCAGGGCGAGCAATCCTTCGGCCGCCGTCCGGATGTCCCGCACGTGCTCCCGCTGCTCGCGGTCGAGAGAGCTGTCGAGAAGCAGGGCCGAGAGACCGAGGATCGCGTTCATCGGGGTGCGGATCTCGTGGCTGACGTTGGCGAGGAACTCGGTCTTCGCCCGGGAGGCGGCGATCGCCTCCTCGCGGGCGCGCTCCAGTTCCTCGGCCTTCTGCCGGTCCTCGGTGACGTCCCGGACGACGACGACGACGGTGTGCGCTTCCTCGACGCCCTCGCACTGCAACGGGGCGGCGCTGAGCAGGAAGATCCTGTCCTCGCCGGTGGCGGTCCGGACCATGAGCTCGTAGGTGCTCGAGAGCCCGGCCCGACGGCGGGCGCGCTCCTCCTCGATCACGTGCTCCTGGCCGGGCCGGACGAACTCCGTGACGTCGCGACCGAGCATCTCCTCGGGCGGGAGCCCCAGCATTCGCCCGGCGGCGGGGTTGGCGAAGAGGGCCCGGCCCTGCTCGTCGACGATGAACAGGCCGTCCATGATCGTCTCGATGATCGTCCGGTGCCGGCGCTCGCTCTCCGCCAGGATCCGCTCGGCTTCCTTCTTCTCCGTGACCTCGAACTTCACGGCGACGTAGTGGGTGACGTGCCCCTTCGCGTCGAGAACCGGCGAGATGGTCGCGTGTTCCCAGTAGAGGGAGCCGTCCCTCCGCCGGTTGCAGAACTCTCCGTGCCACGTCTTCCCGGAGGAGATCGTTCGCCACAAGTCCTCGTAGAACGACTCGGGGTGGACCCCCGACTTGAGGATCCTCGGGTTCTGGCCGAGCGCCTCCTCGCGGGAGTATCCCGTGGTCCGCGAGAACCACGGGTTCACCCAGGCGATGCTCCCGCTGGGGTCGGTGATCACCACCGACGCCGGCGCCTGTTCCACGGCCCGGTGCAGGACGCGTGGATCGAGGACGTCCTCGCCGGGCACCTGGAACGGTTCACGGCCCTTTCCGGACAAGCCGATCGCCTCCGCAGATCCCCCGGGAAATCTAGTGTTCGGGCGGCCCCGGGAGCCACCCGCCCCCCGGCTGGACGCCCCCTCCCGCGGGCGGCATGATGGCGCTCCCGGCCCCCCGCCCGGGGGCACTTCCGGAGGAGTTCGCCATGCCCCGACTCGATCCGCACTCGTTCTTCGATCCCGACCACGGTGTGGCCCGCCACCTGCACCTGGACCTCGACCTGGACTTCGGCACCCACGTGGTCGATGCAACCGCCACGCTCCACTTCGCCGAACCGCGGGAAGGAACGCTGGTTCTCGACACCCGGGACCTGGAAATCCTCAAGGTGACGGACGGGGAAGGACGCGACCTCCCCTGGTCCCTCGGCGACGCGGACCCCGTGCTCGGCACGCCGCTGCGGATCGAGCGGGGCGAACCGACCGCCCGGGTGCGCGTCCGGTACCGGACCTCCCCGGGAGCCCTCGCCCTCCAGTGGCTTTCGCCCCCCATGACCGCGGGAGGCGAACACCCCTACGTCTTCAGCCAGTGCCAGCCGATCCATGCCCGGACGATCGTGCCGCTCCAGGACAGCCCGCGGGTGCGGGTGCGGTACACGGCCAACGTGACCGTCCCGGAGCCCCTGGTCGCCGTGATGTCGGCGGCGAGCGTGGGCGACGGCCCCGGTCCCCGGCCGGGTACGCGCACCTGGCGGTTCGAGATGCCCCAACCGATCCCGAGTTACCTGCTCGCCCTGGCGGTGGGCCACCTGGCTTCCCGCGACCTCGACCCGCGCTGCCGCATCTGGGCCGAACCGGAGGTCCTCGAGGCGGCCGCCTGGGAGTTCGCCGGGATCGGGGACATGCTCCGGGAGGCGGAGAAGCTGTTCGGACCCTACGAGTGGGACCGCTTCGACATGCTGGTGCTCCCGCCGGCGTTCCCCTACGGCGGGATGGAGAACCCGCGCCTGACGTTCCTCACGCCGACGCTCCTCGCCGGCGACCGGTCCCTCGTCAACGTGGCGGCCCACGAGCTGGCCCACTCCTGGACGGGGAACCTGGTGACCAACGCGACGATGAACGACTTCTGGCTCAACGAGGGGTTCACCGTCTACGCCGAGCGCCGGATCCTCGAGGCCCTGGAGGGCGAGGAATACGCCGCCCTGCACGCGGTCATCGGCTACCGGTCCCTCCTCGAGGACATGGAACGCTTCGGCATGGACTCGCCGTTCACCAGGCTGCACACGGATCTCGCCGGGATCGACCCGGACTCCGTCTACTCCCTGGTCCCCTACGAGAAGGGGTTCCTCTTCCTGACGCTCGTCGAGCGGACGATCGGCCGCGAGGCCTGGGATCGTTTCCTCGGCGAGTACATCCGCACGTTCCGCTTCCAGTCGATCACGACGGAGGAGTTCCGGGCCTTCTTCGACGAGCAGCTCCCGGGCGTGGCGGAGAAGGTGCGCGCGGACGAGTGGATCGAGGGAACCGGGCTCCCGGACAACTGCCCGGAGTTCCGCTCCGAGCGGCTCGAGAAGGTCGAGGCGCTGGTCGAGCGGTTCACCTCGGAAGGCATGCTGCCGACCCGGGACGAGACGGACGGCTGGTCACCCGAGGAGTGGCAGATCTTCCTGAAGAGCCTCCCCAGGGAGATCGACCCCGACGCCTGTCGCCGCCTGGACGAGACCTTCGGCCTGACCGGTTCCGGCAACTACGAGATCCTGGTCAACTGGCTGGTGCTGGCGGCTCGCTCCGGGTACGAGCCGGCCCTGCCGCGCGTGCGCGAGGTGCTCCTCGGTGTCGGCCGGATGAAGTACCTGAAGCCCCTCTACGAGGCGCTGGTCGCCCGCGAGGAGACCCGCGCCCTCGCCCGGGAGGTCTTCGAGGAGGCGAAGGACCGTTACCACCCGATCGCCCGCACCGGCATCGAGGCGATCCTCGCTTCCTGACCTGGCCGCGCTCCGCGCGGCACGGGTCGAGCGTCTCGCGGGTTCCCGTAGGGGCGGCCGGAAGGCCGCCCGCCGGCGATGGACGCACGCGGTGCCGGCGACGGGATGCGTTGCCGGATGCGGGCGCCCTGCCGGGCGCCCCTACAGGTTACGCGTCTCGTCGATTCCCGCGGGGGCGCAGCGTGCTGCGCCCGTGCGCCGCGAAGCGGCGCCCATCGGCCGCGCTCCGCGCGGCACGGGTCCAGTACGCTGGACCCCTACGGTTCGAACTCGGCGGCGGGTCGCGCGGTCACTCCATGGTCAGGACGATCTTGCCGGCCTCCTGGGCCCGCTCGAGTGCCTCGCTCGCCCGCTCGAGGGGGTAGAGCTCCTCGATCAGGTCGGCCAGCGGCAGGCGCTGCTCGAGCTGGAACCGGATCGCCTCGTCGAAGGGACCGCACCGGGACCCCTGGAGCCGGATCTCGTGGACCACGATACGGGTGATCCCGAAGCTGGTCACCGAGTTCCCCGGCGTGGACTTCAGGCAGACGGTCCCGCGCGGACGCACGAGGTCGACCGCCGTGCAGATCCCCTGGACCAGGCCGGTCACCTCGACGACCACGTCCGCGCCCCGTCCCTCGGTCTCCGCGAGCACCCGGTCCCGCAGGGGTGACCCGGCGAAGTCCAGCGGGTTCGGCGGCGGAACGCGCTGGGTGACGTCCCAGTGGAACGTCGCGATCCCCAGGCGCTCGAAGAGGGCGTCCCGCCGGCCCGTCCGGGTCACCGCCAGCACCCGCGCTCCGAGCCCCTTCGCCACCATCGCGACGAGGGCGCCGAGCCGCCCCGCCCCGAGCACGACCACGTACTCCCCGGGCGTGAGCGGGCGCATCTCGAAGGTCTCGAGGGCCGCCGCCAGCGGCTCGACCAGGACACCTTCCTCGAGGCTCAACTCGCCGGGCAACTCGTGCAGCGCCCCGGTCGGAACGACGATCTCCTCCTGGTACGCCCCGTCGTGGGAGATGATCCCGGTGACCGAACGCTTCAGGCAGTGAACGGGGATCCCGGCGGTGCACATGGCGCAGGGTTCCGGGTCGTTGCGGGCGAGGCAGTGGTTGTTGATCTCCGCGGTGACCCGCTTCCCGAGCCATCGCTCGTCCTCGGGCCGGCCGACCTCGACGACCTCGCCGACCCACTCGTGCCCGAGGACCAGCGGGAGCGGGACGAGGTACTTCCCGGACCAGATGGCGAGGTCGGTTCCGCAGGTCCCCGCCCGGAGCACCCGGGCCCGGACCTCCCCGGGATGGAGGGGCTTGCGGGGCCGGTCGTGGATCTCCAGGTGGCGCGGGGCGACGAGCAGGGCGGCCTTCGGCATCGG
>JAMOQA010000484.1 GCA_027064265.1 Acidobacteriota bacterium | reverse complement strand
CTCGATCCACGGCCGGGCGGTGCTGAAGTGGAAGATGGCGGAGGACGCGCCGACCTGCGTTTCCTGTCATCCCGCCCACGAGATCCGGCCCGCCGCCGATCCGGATGCCGGCACCAGTCACGCGAAGGTGATGGACACCTGCGGCAGCTGCCATCCCAGCGAGGAGAGGGCGGTCCTCCGGGGCATCCACGGCAGGCGCTGGAAGGAAGGCGTCGAAGAGGCTCCCACCTGCGTCGACTGCCATGGCGCCCACGAGGTGGACCGGCCGGACGAGCACACGTCCCTCGTCTACGCCGATCACCAGGCGGCGACCTGCGGCAGGTGCCATGCCGACCCGGAGTTCGCGAAGAAGTTCGGCGTGCCGGCCGACCGCCTCGACACCTACCGGCACACGTTCCACGGCATCGCGTCCGCGTGGGGTGACGCCCAGGTCGCGGCCTGCTCGTCCTGCCACGGCTACCACGACATCCGCCCGGAGGACGACCCGGCCTCGACGATCCACCCCGAGAACCGCCAGGCGACGTGCGGCCAGGCGGCCTGCCACCCCGGCGCCACGGCCGGGTTCGCCCAGCTGCCGGTGCACGGGCTGGCCGCCGCCCCGGACAACGCGAAGTTCATCCTGAAGATCGTCCGGTTCGCCTACTTCCTGATCATCCTCGGGACGATCGGGGGCATGCTGCTCCACCAGGTCTTCGAGCTGATCGCGATCGCCCGGACGAAGCGGGCCCTCGCGGCGGAAGGGCGGCACGTCTTCCCGGAGCTGCCGGCCGTCGCGAAGCCGGCACGGGAACCGCTGTCCCGGTTCGTCACGCGGGACGGCCGCCACTGGGTCGTCCGCTGGGACATGAACCAGGTGCTCCAGCACTTCTTCCTCGTGATCTCGTTCACGACCCTGGTGATCACCGGGTTCCCGCTGCTGATGCCGGCCTCCTGGTTCTCGTTCCTCGGTGACCTCGGTCCCGCCGTCTTCGAGCTCCGCGGACTGCTCCACCGGATCGCCGCGGTGATCCTGATCGCCGTCTCGCTCTACCACGTCTTCTGGCTCTTCTTCACCGGCCGGGGACGGCGGGAGCTGCTCGAGATCGTGCCGCGGCCCATGAGCTGCCTGCGGTTCGTCCTCGACACCGTGCGCTGGTTCATCGGCCTGCGGAAGGAACCGCCCGCCGGTGGCCGCTACACGTACCGGGAGAAGATGGAGTACTGGTCCCTGATCTGGGGCAACTTCGTGATGATCACGACCGGCTTCATCCTCTGGACGGCGCCGCGCTGGCACTGGCTGGTGGTCGACGTGGCCCAGCTGATCCACCGCTACGAGGCGATCCTGGCGTTCCTCGCGATCCTCGTCTGGCACATGGTCGGCGCCCACCTCAAGCCGGGGATCTTCCCGATGAACCCGACCTGGCTGACCGGCGGCGTCGATCCGCACTTCTTCCGCGAGGAACACGCGCACGAGTACGCGGAGATGGTCGCCTGGTACGGCTTCGATCCGCTGGCGGAAGAAGAGGAGAAGGCCCACTGACCGGACGGGCCCGGTGACCTTTCCTCGCCGGGTCCCGTCTGCTACTGTTGGACAGAGGGGAGACACGAAGGCCGGGCGCTGGCGCGCCCGCCGTCAGAAGGAGGAAACACGGTGCGCAAGATCCTGTTCCTGCTGACCGTGGTGGCCGCGCTCGGGCTCGTCGCCTTCGCCGCCGACATCCCGCAGGACAAGCAGGTCCTGCAGTTCAAGACGATGATGGGCACGGTGACGTTCAACCACGCGGCCCACGCCAAGGCGGCCCCGAACGGTTGCGTCGACTGCCACCACAAGACCAGGGCCGGCGAGACCCCGAAGCCCTGCTCGGCCTGCCACGACAAGAAGAAGGCCGACGGCAAGAAGCTCAAGCTGAAGGACGCGGTCCACAAGAACTGCTGGGACTGCCACAAGAAGAACCTGGACGCCGGCAAGAAGGGCGGCCCGGTCAAGAAGGACTGCAAGGTCTGCCACGTCAAGAAGAAGAAGTAGTAGCGCGTCTCGCACGAACGATCACCGGGGCCGGGGAGATTTCCCCGGCCCCGTTCTCGTGTACCCCGGGGCCCCGTCGCCCTTCCGGGAACACGGGCGCAGCACGCTGCACCCCTACACGTACTCGAGACGCGTTCGTGTCGTTCTTCCGCGAAACGTGATGTCGTAGGGGTCGAGCTTGCGAGGGCCCACCGCGCGAAGCGCGGCCCTGCGTGCCGCTTCGCGGCACACGGGCGCAGCACGCTGCACGGGCGCAGCACGCTGCGCCCCTACACGTTTTTTCATGCGCTCAACCCGTAGGGGTCCAGCGTGCTGGACCCGTGCGGTGCGAAGCACCGCCATGATCGTCGCCCTTCGGACGAGACCGGCGCAGCACGCTGCGCCCCCACGGGACACTCACGCCGGTTCCGGCGGGACGGCGGCGGGGTGCGCTCAGAACAGCTTGAGCACGAGGACCATCGCCTCGACGTCCCCCTCCACCGGCTCCAGGTCGCTCCTGAGCGCGTAGCCGACGTCGAACCGGAGGATCGTCTCCCACGGGCCGACGAAGCTCGCGGCGACCCCGATCCCCGTGTGATCGGTCATCCCGGGAGCGATTCGCGGATCGTGCACCCGGGCATGGTCGAGGACCGCGTCGAACCGGACGACGTCCGAGATGTTGAAGGAGTACTTCAGCTGTGCCAGGAGACCGTGGTCGTACCGGATCCCGGAACCGCCGAAACCGCGCAGGCGGTCTCCCGACAGGAACCCGAACGTGAAGGACGAGAAGCGGTCGAGGTCGTCCCCGGCCTGGTAGCGGGCCGACACCTCGATCTTCTGGAACATCGGCAGGAACCAGCTCTTCTGGATGCCGGCCCACCAGGTGGTCCAGTCCTTCGTCCGGGCGACCTCCTCCGGCGTGGCGACGCTCCCCTCGGGTCCCCAGGGAAGCCAGTCCGACCGGTCGTGCCACGACGTGCCGGCCATCAGGCTCCAGCCCTTCCGGTCGAACGCCAGCTCCAGTTCCTCGATGCGTTCCCAGTGGTCCGCGGGAACGACGAAGTTGCGAGTGTCCTCGTGGCGCTGGTAGACGACCCGGTCGAGTTCCCCCATGGCGCGAAGCTTGAAGAAGCTCCCGAGGGGCACGCCCAGGTTCACGCGGAATGCCTGCCGCAGGCGCTGGACCCGGTGGGACTCGAT
The DNA here is from genome assembly GCA_027064265.1 of Acidobacteriota bacterium. Taxonomy (GTDB): domain Bacteria; phylum Acidobacteriota; class Polarisedimenticolia; order J045; family J045; genus JAMOQA01. The sequence goes on along the minus strand of JAMOQA010000484.1, from coordinate 4,829 downwards.
CTCCTCCCCGAGCACGTAGTCCTTGTCGGTGGAGGGATAGCCCACCGCGTCCAGGGTGACGCCCAGGTCGAGGCGCCTGCCAAGAACGCTGGGATCGGAGTACGTGACGTTCGCGAAGGCGCCGGCGAAGAAGACGTTCAGGATCTTCTTCCTCCCGAACAGGTCGATGTTGGTGTAGTTCACGCCCGCGAGGGGGATCACGCCGTCGGTTCCCTCGTCGTAGAGCGCCCCGCCGAGGAAGAAGAGCTGGGTCGGGTCACCCTTCTCGTTGACGACCCGCTTGCCGTCCTTCGTCTTCGAGAGCCACTTGAAGCCCTCCGGGGTATCCCGGAGCATCTGCCTGTCGGAGGCGTACGTCTTCGCCCGCAGCTCGGCGAACCGGGGGTCGTTGATCGCCGGCGGCCCGAAGGTGATCTGGCGCAGGACCACCAGGTTCGACCCGTTGATCGTGTAGATCTGCTGGCCGGAGAGCTCGTCGAGGAGCCAGTAGGTCGTCCCGTCCGGCCCTTCGAAGGGACGGAACACCTGGGTCTGCTCGTCGCTGATCGCCGGCGGCGTCAACTCGGTCTGGACCGAGGTCACCTTGACCAGCGCCCCCGTCGCCTGGTCGATCCAGGCCCGGCCCCGGTAGAGGGAGGCGCCCCCCGAGAGGGGCTCGAACCGCAGCTTCCAGCAACGCCGACCCTCGACCTCCTCTTCGCCCTCGAGCCGGTAGCGATAGCGCTTGTCCAGGTTGAGATCGAGGGGCAGCGCGACGACCCGGTCCTTCGTGACCAGGGGGATCTCCGGGATCTTCTTCCACTTGAGCTTCACGCCGTCGAAGTAGGTCTCCCGGATCGCCCACTCGCCGCCGGTCTCCGGGTCCCAGAACCACTCGGCGTGCATCTCGATCTCGAACGTCCCGGTGACCTGCGCGTACCGGACCCGGAACTTGATCCACCCCTCCCGGTGCACGTTGCGCAACCGGTCGTCCTGGAAGGCCCGGAACCGCTGGTGGAACGCGATGATCTCGTCCGGGGTCACCTGGTGGACGCCGGAGACCTCCTCGTGCTCCTCGGCGAGCTCGATCCCCGGGGAGACCTTCAGGCGGTTGACCAGGAGGATCCAGGGACGGCGCGCGAGGGGCGCCTCGACCCGCACGTGGGCGTCGTCGATCGGCACGGGCCGCAGGTACCGCTCGGAGCCGGAGAGCGGGTCGACGGCCCGGTAGCCCCGCCGCATCGCCTTCTCGAAGACGAAGGCGGCCCGCGTCCCTTCCGGCACGTCCGCCCGCCCGGCCCAGTAGAACAGGACCTCCCGGAACGTCCGGTCGTCGAAGAAACGCACCCAGCGAACGGGCGCCGGGCCCGGCTGGACCTCGATCCCGGCTCCCTTCCGCGGGGAAAGCCCGAGGCCCGGTCCGAGCACCCGGGCGATCGCCTCGAGGGCCCCCGCGGTCGCCCTGCTGGCCTCCGGGTCCTGCTCCGGCAGGCGGAGCAGGCTGGCGTCGGCCCCGGCGGCGAGCAGCTCGAGGGCGCGGGCCAGCACGTCGTCCGACGCCGCTTCGCCACGGGTCTCGCCCCGCGCGTCCGCCAGCACGAGCAGGGCCGCGCCCGGGTCCAGCGTCCGCAGCTCGCGACGCAGCGCCGCCACGGCGTCGGCGGCGGCCCGCCCCACCGGCAGGGCCAGCACGACGCCGTCGACGTAGGGGGCGAGGTCGCCGGTGACCTTCCAGGACCGCGCCAGGAGGTCCACCTCGGGCCCCTCGTGGACGACCACGTCGACGGCGGCCGCCGGGTCCTCCCCGTGGATCGTCACCGACGCCGCCTTGATCTCGTAGGCCGCGAGGCGGGCATCGCCCGCGGTCCCGGGTTCCGGCAGGAAGTCCGCCAGGAGCCAGGCGGCCACCTCGCCATGGAGCTCCCGGGCCCCGGCCCGGAGGACCCGGAGCCAGTCACGGCGCCGGGCCTCGAGCCCCTCGCCGGGCACCGCCGGGGACCCGTGGACCAGCACCGCCACCCGCGCGCCCCGTTCCCGCTGGGCGCGCACGCGCCGGACGAGGGAGTCCACGTCCGGGGTACCCCCTTCCGGGAACAGGTCGCGGCACCGGGTCTCGACGACGACCCAGGGCACCCCGTCCCCGCGGAAGGCCGCCTCCTCCTTCGGGCCGGCCGGGGAGATCCCGCTCCCGGCCTCGACCCAGCCGAGCGCGTGCACCGGGGTCTCCGGCTGCACCAGGCCGGTGACCGCCGGCGCGGGACGGCCGGCGCCGTGGGCCACCCCCGTGAGGGCGAGCACCAGGAGCAGGGCCGGGAGCACGTGCGGCGGGACGGATCGGACACCGTGGCGGGTGGTGATCATCGGGTCTCTCCTTGCGGAACCTTCCGGGCAGGCGCGGACGGCCACGGGGAAACGCTAGCCCGGATTATGCATGAACCTTCGAGGCGAAACGACGTAGATGCGTGCTGGATCGCCCGCACGGAGGCCTGAACACCCGAGGCGTACCTCGAGGTACGCCGCAGGGTGTTCAGCGCCGAGTACGGGCGAGAGGGCCCGAAGGGCCCGGCCAGCGTGCAGATCCGGTGTTTCGGCCGGAGGGCTCATGCATGATCCGGGCTAGCGCACCGCTCAAGGGATGCACTCCTCCCCCCGCAGGATACGATCCCCCGGGGACCGGGTACCATCCCCGCGAGGAGGCACGCCGCCATGCCCGCTCCGCCCGTGGTCACGTTCCTCACCGACTTCGGCCTCGCCGACGGCTACGTCGGCGCGATGAAGGGGGCCCTGCTCCGGGCAGCCCCGGGGGCACTGCCCGTCGACATCACCCACGAGGTGCCCCGCCACGACGTCCTGGCCGGCGCGTTCCTGCTGGCGACGGCCGCGCCCTGGTACCCGCCGGGGACGATCCACGTCGGCGTCGTCGACCCCGGGGTCGGGACGGACCGGCGCGGGCTCGTCGCCCGGGCGGGAGGTCATCTCTTCGTCGCCCCGGACAACGGTCTCCTCGAGCTGGTCCTGCGCGAACACCCCGACGCCGAGGTCCGCGCGATCGAGAACCCGGCCCTCCGGCACCCGGATCCCCACCCGACCTTCCACGGGCGCGACGTCTTCGCCCCGGTGGCGGGCGCCCTCGCCCGTGGAGTGCCTCTCTCCGAGGTGGGCCCGGCGATCGACGACCCGGTGCGGCTCCCCCTTCCCGGGCTGCGCACCGAGGGAGAGGGCCTCGCCGTCCCGGTGCTGCACGTCGACCGGTTCGGGAACGTGATCCTGGGAGTGCGCCCCGGCGAACTCCGCTCCCGCCTGGGAGCGGGCCCGTACCGGGTCCGGGAACCGGTCCCGGCGGAACCGGTCGTGACCGCGCGGACCTACGGCGAGATTCCCGCGGGCACCCTCGCCGTCCTGGACGGCTCCTCGGGGTGGGTGGAACTGGCCCTGGACCGGGGCGCGGCCGCGGAAAGGCTCGGCGTCGCCGCCGGTCAGAGGATCCTGATGTCCAGGATGTGACGGCAGGACAGCAGGTACCAGAAGTCCTTCCGCAGGAAGGGGATGAACTTCCGGTCGTCGTTGAGCAGGTCGAGGAGGCGCTGGCGATTCTCCGGCATCTCGATCCAGGCGATCCCGTGCCAGTAACGTTCCTCGGGAGGCAGCGAGGCGAGGGTCAGCACGGTCTCCTCCCGGGGGATCCCGTCGATCTCTCCCGAGAGCCCGGTGTCGGCGGGGAACGGGACCCGGATCGCCACGATCCGTCCCTTGTTCAGCAGGTGGCCGCCCTCTTCGCTCGTCAGCGGGATGAAGGGATCGGAGGATCCCAGGACGTCGATCACCCGCTCCCGGCCCTCGTGCAGCCCGGTCCGGGGCAGCACGTGGAGGCTTCCCCGCAGGTCCCTCCCACCCTCGAGCAGGACCTCGACCTCCACCGGCACCTTCGGTACCCGCCAGATTTCCCGGCCCGCGCCGGGCACGTCGCGCGTCGTTCCCTGGGCCATGGCGTGCTCCCCGGGGCCCTCGGGCCCCCTCCCGGCGGAAGATAGGTTCCCCCGCCCCGGCGGGCATCCCGTTCGCCCGCCGCCGGTTTGCCCCCCCCTTCGCCGGGACCTATCGTGCCCGGGGGAGGACCGTGTCCTCCCGCCGGGGACCCAGGATGAGCCTCTCGGGCAAGCTCTCGACGATGAACCTGGCCGACCTGCTCCAGTGGGTCGCCGGGTCGGCCAGGACGGGCCGCCTCGACTTCCGGCGCGGGCCGGTGGTCAAGGAGGTGTACGTCCAGGAAGGGCTGATCGTCGGGGCCGCCTCCAACCAGCCGACGGAGATGCTCGGCCACCACCTGGTCGCCCGGGGGAAGCTCACCGAGGAGCAGCTCCGTGCCGCGCTCCTCGCCCGGCGGGAAGACGACGAGTTCCTCGGGCAGGTCCTGGTCCGGCTCGGGTTCGTCACCCAGGAGGACCTGCTCCGGGCCCTCGCCGAGCGGACCGAGGAGATCATCTACTCCCTGTTCGAGTGGGAGGACGCCGACTTCCATTTCGAGCCGGACGCGCGGCCCGGGCCCAAGGTCGTCCTGATCGCGCTCCCGGTGGACCAGGTGCTCCTCAAGGGCGTCCACCGCCACGACGAGATGGAGCGGATCCGCCAGGTCTTCCCGTCCGGTCGCGTCGTCCTCTCCCGCACCGGGGCGCCGGGGCCGAAGGAGATCGTCGAGCATCCCCTGGCACGGCGAATCCTCGAGGCGATCGACGGCCGGCGGACGATCGACGAGCTGGCCTTCCACGTGCACGCCAGCCCGTTCCCGGTGATGAAGTTCCTCTTCGAGGCCCACCGGCTCGGCCTCGTGAAGATCGAGTCCCTCGAGGGCC
>JAMOQA010000483.1 GCA_027064265.1 Acidobacteriota bacterium | reverse complement strand
CGGGGATCACCTCGAGGGCTGGACGGTCGCTGGGCCTGTCGGTCGACATCGGTCTCCTCCCGGGGACGGTGCCCCGGGGAGAGTGCTTCAAGAAGCGTGCCGCCCGAAACCGCCCCGTGACGCCCCGTGCCGACGGAATTCCGTCGCGGGGCGGCGCCCGCGTGGCGGTCTCCCGACGGCACCGACCGTTCGGGCCGATCCAGCGACGGCTCACCGGCCGGGGCGCAAGGTTCGGGGGCCCTGCGTGGTAAAAGGGGGCGCGCGGAGCGCGAAGGCGCGACCGCGGCGAGGTGCCGATGTCCGACGGAACGGTTCGTGGCGTGGAGGAGGGGATCGTCGTCGAGGGAATCCGCCACCGGTACCCGGGCGGCAACCTCGCCCTCGATGGCGTCGATCTCGCGATCGGAAGGGGGCTTTTCGGGCTCCTCGGCCCGAACGGGGCGGGGAAGAGCACCCTGATGCGGATCGTCTGCACGCTGCTGGTTCCCTCCGGGGGGCGGGTCCGCGTGCTCGGGCACGACGTGGTGCGGGAACGGGCGGCGGTGCGGCGCCTGCTCGGCTACCTGCCCCAGGAGTTCGGTGCCTGGCGGAAGCTGCGGGTGGCCGAGGTGCTCGAGCTGCTGGCGCGCCTTTCCGGCCTGCACGATCCGCGGGTCCGGCGGGCCCGGATCGCCGAGATCCTCGAACGGGTCGGCCTCGCCGGGGTCGCCGATCGCAAGGTCAAGGCACTCTCCGGTGGCATGGTGCGTCGGCTCGGCGTGGCCCAGGCCCTGGTCCACGACCCGGAGGTGATCGTCGTCGACGAGCCGACGGTCGGACTCGACCCGGAGGAACGGATCCGCTTCCGGCAGATGATGGCGGACCTGGGCGAGGACCGGGTGATCCTGCTGTCGACCCACATCGTCGCGGACCTGGGCTCGTCCTGCCGGGACATCGCGATCCTCGACGAGGGGAAGGTCGTCTTCCGGGGCAGCCCCGGGGAGCTGCTGGAATCGGCGCGGGGACGGGTCTTCGAGGCGGTGATCCCGGTGGACGGGGAGGCGCGGCTGCCCGCCGGGGTCGAGGTGATCTCGCGCACGCCGGACGGCGTCGGACTCCGGATCCGCGCGGTGTCCGGAGAAGGGGAGATGCCCCCGGGCGCGGAGCCGGTGCCGGAGCCGACCCTCGAGGAGGCCTACCTGGCGTTCATGGCGCGGCGGGGCCGGGCGCACCTTGCCGCCGCGGGGGTGGAGGCATGATCGACCTGCGGGCGGTGCTGGCGATGGCGCGGGCGGAGGCGACCCTGACGCGGCGCCTCGTCCGGTACTGGCTGTTCCTCGTGCTCTCGACCCTGGTCGGGCTGGTCCTGGTGCTCTACTACGGTTTCCTGCACCGGCAGTTCTCGGCCTGGTCGGGAACCGTGGCCCTGATCAACCCCCGGTACCTGGTCGGCGCCTGGGGCGGGCACTTCGTGCTGATCTTCCTGGTCGGCGTGGCGCTGCTCTCCCTGGACGTGCGGGCACGGGACCGGCGGGAACGGGTCGCGGAGGTCCTCGACAGCCGGCCGCCCTCGAACCTCGAGGTGCTCCTCGGGCGGTGGCTCGGCACCCTCGCGGCCTGCTGGATCCCGACGGTGCTGGTCGCCGGGCTGCTCTGGGCCGTCGGGTGGCTCCTCGGCTCGCCGGTGGAACCCTGGTCCCTCGCGGGGTTCCTCCTGCTGATGGCGCTGCCGGCCTACGGGTTCGTCCTGGCCCTGGGCTACGTGCTCGGCGCCCTCCTGCCCTGGCGACTGGTCACCGGGATCCTGCTCGTCGGCCTGCTCGCCTTCGCCGTGCTGGCGATGGTCGCCTGGCTCCCGGTCTGGCTGGCGCCGGTCTCCGACGTCTCCGGGATGTTCTCGGTCGGCTTCCCGTCCGACATGCTGCCCGCCCTCGTCGAGGGCCGGGGGTGGATGCTGCGGGGGGCCTGGCTCCTCCTGGCCCTCGGCCTGCTCGGCCTTGCGGCGGCCCTCTACCCCCGCCTCGACAGCGTCCCCCGGCGCCGGCCCCTCCTCGCCGGCATCGCCTTCCTCGCGGCCGGGGGGCTCCTGCTGGGTGGCGGCGTCCGGCTCCGCTACGGGGACGTCCTCGCGGCGCGCCAGTGGAAGGCGGCCCAGGAGGCCATGGCCGGCGAGACGTTCCCCCGCCTCGCCGGGATCCGGGGACGGGTCGCGATCGATCCCGGCCGGGAGCTGGCCCTGGACCTCGCCCTCGGCCTCGAGGCGCCCGGCGAGGCGGCGCTCGACCACCTGGTCCTCGCGCTGAACCCGGGGCTCCGGGTCTCGGCGGTCGAAGAGGAGGGCGGAGGCGCCGTCCCGTGGGACCAGCACGACGGCCTCCTGGTGATCGAGCGGGCCCTCGCCGCGGGGGAACGGGTGACGCTCCGCGTGGCCGCCTCGGGCCGCCCGGACACCCGCTACGGGTACCTGGACAGCGTGCTCGAGCCCCCCGAGGTGACCGGCCGGGAAGCGAACGTCTACCTGCTCGGCCACGACAAGTCGATCTTCGACCGGCGGTGGGTCGTGCTCCTCCCGGGCATCTCGTGGCTCCCCCGGACGGGAACCGACCTCGGCCGCTCCGATCCGTCCCGCCGCCCGCCGGACTTCCCGCGGGTCGACCTCGTCGTCGAGGTGCCCGAGGGGTGGCTCGTGGCGGGCCCCGGCAGGCGGGAGGAGGCCGAGGGCGCTCCCGCGGGCCGCAGCCGCTTCCGCTTCGCCCCCCCGGTGCCCGTGCGGGACGTGGCGCTCGCCGCCGGGCCGTTCGTCCGGCGGAGCATCGAGGTGGAGGGGGTGATCCTGGAGGCCCTCTTCGCGCCCGGCCACCAGCGGAACCTGGACCTCTTCGTCGACGCGGTGCCGGAGCTCTCCCGGCGGATCGGGGCGATCCTCCGGGACGCCCGGGAGCTCGGCTTCGGCTACCCGTTCCGCTCGCTGGCCCTCGTCGAGGTGCCGTACCGGCTCCGGATCTACGGGGACGGCTGGCAGCTCGGCCCGGTGTTCGGCCAGCCGGGGATCGTCTTCGTCCGCGAGTCGACCTTCCCCACCGCCCGGTTCGACGTGAAGTTCCAGGACGTCGCGGCCCTCGAGAAGCACGAGGGGGGTGTGGGCGCCGCCAAGGTGGAGTGGCTCGCCCGCTTCTTCGAGAACGACTTCAGCGGGGGGAACGTCTTCCTCCTCGCCCCGCGGAGTTTCCTCTCGGCGGTCACCGGGGCCGGCGGCCGCGAGGCCGTGCCCCTCGACTTCGTCCTCGACCGGCTGGCGGTGCGCAGCCTGACGGGCAGGACCGGGTACTTCTCCGCCCACGTGTTCGGCGGGAACTTCCAGTCCCAGGTCGGCAACGTGATCGCCCGCTGGTTCCTCGACCGCCGGTCCGGGCAGTCGTTCGCGGAGGTGGCGATCCGCGCCCTGACGTCGCGCCCCTCCGTGTGGGAGGCGATCCTCGACCACCCCCTCGTCGACCTCCGGCCCGGGGAGGATCCGAAGCGCGCCGTCGACGCCCTCGTCCTCAAGGGGACGGCGATGGCCCGCTCAGTCGTCGACCGGCTCGGCCCGCGGGGCGCGGCCCGCTTCCTCGGGGACCTGCGCTCCCGGACGACGGGGCGACCGTACGACCTCGCGGACGTGCTCGCGGCGGCGGAGGAGGCGGGGGTCGAGCGGCCGGCGGAGGAGTTCCGCCTCTGGCTCGAGGAGACCCGGCTTCCCGGGTTCGTCGCCGAGCGGGCGGAGGTCGTCCGCCTGCCGGACGACGCCGACGGGAGCGCCCGGTGGCAGACGACCTTCGTGCTGCGGAACGACGAGGAGGCGCCGGGCATGGTCCGCGTGCGCTGGGGGGTCGACACCGGCGACGCGGCGATCGTGCGGCGTTCCGGGGGGGTGACGGTCCGGGTCGGCATCGCGGGCGACGCGAAGGCCCTCGGCCCCGGGGAGGGCTCCCTCGGTCCCTTCCTCCTCGGCGGGCACGAGGCCCGGCGGATCGGGTTCGTCCTCGACCGGCCGCCGGAGTGGATCCGGGTCGAGCCCTACCTCTCCCTGAACCGCGGCCCGTTCGCCGTCTCCTGGCCGCGCCCCGACCCGGACCGGATCGTCCGGCAGGAGCCGTTCGAGGGGATCGAGCCCGTCCCGTGGCGGCCGCCGGCGACGGACGTGGTCGTCGTCGACGACCTGGACGAGGGGTTTCGCGCCGTCGAGCCGGAGCGCCGGGGCTGGCGCCTCGGCGGGAAGGGCCGGGGGGACGAGGAGGTGGACCGGGGCCTGCCGGTCGCCCTCCTCGCGCGGCCCGTCGACCGCTGGTCCCGGGCGAGCCTCGCCGGCGCCTTTGGCCGCTACCGCCACACCTGGGCCTTCCGGGCGGCGGGAGGGAAGGACGTCCGGGCCGAGTTCTCCGCCGAACTGCCGCGGGCGGGCCGCTGGACCCTCGAGTTCCACGTTCCCCCGGGCCGGCTGCTCGGTGGCGCGGCTCCCCTCGGGGACGTGCACTTCGAGGTCGCCGCCGAAGGGGGCCGCGAGAAGACGGTCCTGGTCTCGAAGGGGGCCATCGGCGACGGCTGGAACCGGGTCGACGACTTCGACCTCCCCGCCGGGACGGTGACCGTGCGAGCATGGGGAGACGACGCGAAGACGCTGCTGTTCGCCGACGCGATCCGGTGGAGCCCCGTCGGGGGGACGCCGGGGGAGGAGCGATGACCCTGACGAACCTTGTGCCGCGCCGTCCGTTGGCCGCGTTGTTGCCGTTGCTGCTCCTGTTCCTTCTCGCGGGATGCGGAGGGACCGAGCGCGCTCCCGAGGTGGAGCTCCGGGTGCCCGTCTCCGTCGCCCCGGTCGGGACCGGGACGGTGGAGGACGTGATCGTCGCCACCGGCACCCTGCGCACCGCCGAGGTGGCGACCCTGCGTGCGGAGACCCCCGGGGTCCTCGTCTTCGGGAGGAACCACGAGGGACGCCGCTGGCGGGAGGGGGACCGGGTCCGGACGGGAGACCTGGTGGCCGAGATCACCGGGGAGGACGTCCGGGTCCAGGCGCGGACCGAGGCGACCCGGCAGCGTTACGAGGCGGCGCTCCGGGACTACGAGTCGAAGAAGCGCCTCTTCGAGGCGGGCCTGATCGCGGAACTGGAGCTGGAACAGGCGGAGGCGAACCTCGCCGAGGCGAAGATCGCCTGGGAGCAGAGCCGGGTGACCGAGACCAGGGCGCGGATCGTCTCGCCCCTCGACGGCGTGATCCTCGAGATCGCCCGCGACCCGAAGGGGGACATCCTCGCCGACGGCGTCCGGGTCGAGACGGGGATCACGGTCGCGCGGATCGCGCCGGTGGACACCCTGCTCGCCGACGTGAACCTGGTCGGGCCGGACATCCGCAAGGTCCGGGTGGGCCAGGAGGTGAGGGTCCGCTACCGGGCCTGGGACGACCGGACCTTCCGGGGGCGGGTGCTGCGGCTCGCCCCCGAGGTCGACCCGGAGACGCGGACGTTCCGGGTCGAGGTGGCGGTGGCCAACCCGGACCGGATCCTGCGCCCCGGGATGTTCGTCGAGGCCCGCATCCTCGTCGAGCGGCGCGAGGGGGTCCCGGTCGTGCCCCGGGACGCGGTGGTCGAGCGCGGAGGGCGGAAGGTCGTGTTCGTGCTCGACGGCCAGCGGGTCGTGGCGCGTCCCGTCAGGCTCGGGCTGGGGGACGACGAGATCGTCGAGGTGATCGAGGGCGTGAAGCCGGGGGAGCGGATCGTGGTGCGGGGCCTCGAGACCCTGGCCGACGGCACCCCGGTCCGCGTCACGGAGGGCTGAGGCCGTGGAGGGCCTCGCCCGCTTCGCGGTGCGCCGCCCGGTGGCCGTCACCGTTCTCGCCGCCGCGGTGATCCTGCTCGGCCTCGTCGCCGTCGGCCGCCTGCCGGTGGACCTCCTGCCCGACCTGGAGAGCCCGACGGTGGTGGTCTCCCTCCGGGCGGGCGACCGCCCCCCGCTCGAGATGGAGCGGCTCTACGGCGAGCAGCTGGAACGGCGACTCTTCACGGTCCAGGGAATCCGCGACATCGCCCAGGTGGCCAGGACGGGCCGCGTCGTCGCCACGGTCACGTTCTCGTGGGACACCGACATGGACCTCGCCCTGGTCGAGGTCCAGAAGGCGGTCGGCCCCCTCGAGGCGGACCCGGAGGTCGACGAGCTGATCGTCCGGCGGTTCGACCCCCGCCAGGCGCCGATCCTCGAGATCGGCATGCTCGCCGCCCCGGAAGGCGGACCGGACCTGGTCGAGCTGCGCCGGCTCGCGCGCCGCCAGGTGGCTCCCGCCCTCGAGCGGCTCGCGGGAGTCGCCGAGGTCCGGGTCCTCGGGGGGCGGGAACCGGAGGTGCGGGTCGAGGTCGACCCGTACCGGATGGAGAGCTGGGACCTGGACCTCGGGACGATCGCGTCCCGCCTCCGCTCCGCGAACGTCGACATCGACGCCGGGACGCTGGAGGAGGGGGACACGGTCTACGTCGTTCGCGGGATCTCGCGCTTCGGGGACCTCGAGGACCTGCGCCGGGTCGTCCTCGCCTTCCGGAGCGACTCCTCGGGGCGCCGCGTCCCGGTCCGGCTGGGGGACGTCGCGCGGGTCGCCTGGGGCGAGAAGGAGATCACCCACCTGGTCCGGGTGAACGGGCGAGAGGGGGTGGCCCTCCAGGTCTACAAGGAGGCCGGGGCGAACACGGTCGCCGTCAGCCGCGAGGTCCACCGGGCCCTCGGCCGGGCGGAGAAGGACCTGCCCCGGGTGCGCCTCGTCGTCGCCGCCGACGAGGCCGACTACGTGGAGCGCGCGATCCGCGACGTGGAAAGCGCGGCCCTCGTCGGGATCCTCCTCGCGGTGCTGGTGCTCGTCGTCTTCCTGCGCTCGGCGGCGCCGACCCTCCTGGTCTCCGCGGCGGTCCCGGTCTCTCTCCTCGCGACCCTCTTCCTGATGGGACTGGCCGGGGAATCGCTGAACGTCATGACCCTCGGCGGCCTCGCCCTCGGGGCGGGCATGCTCGTCGACAACGCGATCGTCGTCGTCGAGGCGATCTGGCGGCGGCTCTCCGCCGGGGACGATCCCGCCGAGGCCGCGGCACGGGGAACCGGCGAGGTCGCCGGGGCGATCGTCGCGAGCACGCTGACGACCTGCGTCGTCTTCGTCCCGGTCTTCTTCGTCCGCGGCTTCGCGGCGCGGCTGGTCGGCGGCCTCGCGTTCACGGTGGTCGTCTCCCTGCTCGCGTCCCTCGGCGCCGCCGTCCTCCTCGTCCCGGCCCTGGCCCGGTGGTTCCTTCCCCGACGGCGGGCCCGGGGCGTCGATCCCGGCGCCGCCGCGGTGACCCGCCTGGTCGACCGGCTCCTCGCCCGGCCCCTCGTCGTCGTCGCCCTCGCCGTCGTCCTCTCGGGCGCCTCGATCCTCGTCCTGCGGTCCCTCGGCACCGAGCTGCTGCCGCCCGCGGATCCCGGGCAGTTCTCCGCGCGCCTGGTCGGCCCCCCCGCCCAGGGGGTCCGCGCGACGGCCCGGACCGTGGAGGTCCTCGAGGGGATCCTGCGGGAAGCGGCGGGCGATCGCCTCGCGGGGACCCTGGCCGAGGTCGGGCGAATCCCGGAGGACGACCGGCTGGTCCGGGAAGAGCAGGCCGAGGAGAACACCGCGCGGCTCGTCGCCCGGCTCGCCCCCGGGGGACCACGGGCCCGGGAGGTGATCGCCGCCGCCGCCCCGGCGGTGGCCCGGCTCGCCGGCCAGCAGGTCTCCTGGGAGCTCGGGGGGAGCGGGATCGCCCGGACCCTGGGGACCAGCGGGCCGCCGGTGGTCGTCGAGGTGTCGGGGCTTTCCCTCCCGGAGATCCGGCGCACCGCCGCCCGCCTCGCCGGGGTCCTCGCCGGGCGTGACGAGCTTTGGAACGTCCGCTCCTCCCTCGAGGGAGGCCCCCCGGAGATCCTGGTGCGGCTCGACCCGGGGCTCGCCGACGCCCTCGGCGTCTCGCTCCAGCAGGTGACCGACACCCTCGCCGCCGCCCTCGACGGGAAGCAGGTGACGACCTTCGTCGAGGGGGACGAGGA
>JAMOQA010000482.1 GCA_027064265.1 Acidobacteriota bacterium | reverse complement strand
TTCCTGCTGCCCGGCGCCCCGTTGTCCGTCGAGGCGGAGACGACCCTGGCGGCCCTCGCCAACCTGGCCCTCGTGCGGCGCGCCCGGCTGGTCGTGTCGATGCCGCCACCCCCCCTGGAGCCGGTCCTTCCCGGGGAAGGGCGGGTCCTGGGCGTCCAGCCGGACAAGACCGGGGAGATCCTCGCGGAGCTGCCGGCGGGAAGGACCGTCGTCGTCGCTGCCGGAATCGACCCCCTCGCCGGCTTTCCCGGGGCGCGGGAGCTCGGGAGATTCCTCGACGCCGCCGGGCTGGTGGCCGTGTTCGGTCCGTGGCGCGGCCCCGTGGCCCGGCGGGCGGACCTGGTCATCGCAGTGCCCGGGCCGCTTTCCCGTGCGGGCACGTGCTGGACCGTGGCGGGCGCGTGGCGCGGCCGGTCCTTGTCGGCGCCCCCGGGGGACGTCGAGGACGAGCTCGCGACCTGGCGGGCGGTGGGACGTCGCCTGGGGGCCCCTGAACAGCTGTTCGCCCCCGGGGAGGAAGCCGCCGAGCCCCGGGAGCCCGCCCTGCCGGCTTCCCGCCGGGACGCGCCCGCCCTGGCCGCATCCTGGCGGCCGGACCCCTCCCTGGTGGCCGGAGGCGGGCTCGTCTTCCTGGCCCGGCGCGTTCCTCCCGGGACGGAAACCGGTGACCGGGCGCCCGGCGTGCGGGTGGCACCGGGAACGGCGAGCAGGCGAAAGTTGAGGGAAGGCAGTCTTGCCCGGCTCCGGTCGGGCGACCTGGACGTGCTCGTCCGGGTCCTGCTGGACGAGGCCCTCCCGGAGGATCTCGTCGCGTACGGCGCCCCGGATCTTCCTTCTCGTCCCGGGCCGGGAGTGCTCGCTGCGCCCCCGCTCGTTCTCGGGGCCGCGGTACCGTTCCGGGGGGAGCTGTTCCCCACCCGGAGCGGTGGACAGCGCTTGACAGGGGACAACGAATCCTGAATAATTAGTTCGCAAGGGAGGGCCGTCTAGGCGCTCCCGGCGCAAGCGGAGAACCTGGCTCGTGGGCCCGGATGCCGGGAAACCGCGCGGGTCAGCAAAGAACGGGTGGGGAACGGCCCGCCGGACCGGATCCGGATCAGCAGGTTCTCCAAGCCAGAAAGGCCATCCCCCGCGGCTCCGGCCGCGGGGGATCTCTTTTCCCCCGGTCCCGTGTTGAGCGGCCGTGGGGCGGCTGGTACCGTGCAGGGATCGCGGTCCACGGCGGCCGCGGGGAGGGGGCGGGTGCCCCCGGGGAAGGCGGACATGCTGCTCAAGGCCCTCGAGAAGGTCCGGAACATCGGCATCATCGCGCATATCGATGCCGGCAAGACGACGACCACCGAGCGCTTCCTGTACTACGCGGGCCTCACCCACAAGATCGGCGAGGTCCACGACGGCGAAGCCACGATGGACTTCCGGCCGGACGAGCGGGAGCGGGGCATCACGATCTCCGCGGCGGCGACGACCTTCCTGTGGAACGACCACCAGGTCAACCTGATCGACACGCCGGGCCACGTCGACTTCACCGCCGAGGTGGAGCGCAGCCTGCGGGTTCTCGACGGCGCGGTGGTGATCTTCTCCGGCGTCGAGGGGGTCGAGCCCCAGAGCGAGACCGTGTGGCGGCAGGCGGACCGGTACCGGGTCCCGCGCCTCGCGTTCATCAACAAGCTGGACCGGGCGGGGGCGGACCACGAGCGGGTCCTCGGCGAGATCCGGGAGGAGCTGGGGGCCCACGCGGCGTTCCTCAACCTGCCGCATGGCCTCGAGGGGGACCTGGACGGGGTGATCGACCTGCTCACGATGAAGTGGCTGGTCTTCGACCCGGAGACCCGGGGACGGGAACTCGAGGCCCGGGAGATCCCGGAGGGCGACCGTCCCGCGGCGGAAGCGGCCCGGGAGCGGTTGATCGAGGCGGTGGCGGAGGTCGTCGACTGGCTGGCCGATCGGTGGCTCGCCGAGGAGCCGATCGAGGTCGAGGACGTCCGCCGCGCGATCCGCGAGGCGACCCTTGCGGGAGCCTTCGTGCCGGTGCTCTGTGGCGCAGCCCTCAAGGACCTGGGGATCCGTCCGGTCCTCGACGCCGTCTGCGACTACCTGCCGTCGCCCCTCGACCGGCCCCCGGCGGAGGGCCACGACCCGGAGACCGGCGAGCCCCTCTACCGTGACCCGTCTCCGGATGCGCCCTTCTCGGCGCTCGTCTTCAAGGTCGTCGCCACGCCGAACACCGACTACCACTGGCTGCGCGTCTACTCCGGCAACCTGACGACCGACGAGCGCTGTTACAACCCGCGCACGAAGACGCGCCTGCGGCTGCGACGCCTGCTCCGGCTCCATGCCGACCGGACCGAGCCGGTCAAGGAAGCCGCCTGTGGCGACATCGTCGCCGCCCCCGCCCTCAAGAACGTCGTCACCGGCGACACCCTCTGCGACCCGGAGCACCCGATCGCCTACGAGCCGATCCACTTCCCGGAAACCGTCGTCTCGGTGGCGGTGGAGACCCGCACCGCGGCCGAACGGGACAAGCTGCTCGAGGTGATCGAAAAGCTCCAGCGCGAGGACCCCACGTTCCGTTGCCACACCGACGAGGAGACCGGGCAGCTGATCCTGTCGGGAATGGGGGAGCTGCACCTCGAGGTGCTCCGCGACCGGATGCTGCGGGACTTCCGGGTGGACGCGCGGTTCGGCAAGCCGCGGGTCTCCTACCGGGAGACGATCGCCGCTCCCGCGACCGGGGAGGGGCTCTTCGAGAAGCGGATCGGGGAGACGGAGGTCACCGCCCGGGCCGTCGTGGCCGTCGAACCCCGCCCCCGGGAGGCGGGAGATCGCAGCCTGCCCCCGGTGGAGGTGGATCTCGGCTCGTTCGCGATGCTCCTTCCCGGGGAGCTGGCGCAGGAAGCGGAGGAGATCCTGCGGACCGGCTGCGAGGGGGCCGGGCTCTACGGCTACCCGGTGGTCGACGTGAAGGTCCGCCTGGAGCGGCTGGAGCTCGGGGATGCTCCCGATCCGCTCCTGCCCCTCGGGGCCTCCCTCTCGATGGCCCTCCGGGACGCGATCCAGCAGGCGGACACCGTCGTCCTCGAGCCGGTGATGCGCCTCGAGGTCCGCCTGCCGGAGGACTTCCTCGGGCCCGTGATGAAGGACCTGGGCGCCCGCCGGGCGGAGATCCGGGAGACCGCCGTCGTCGGCCAGCATGCGGTGGTCCGGGGCTTCGTTCCCCTGGCCGAGATGTTCGGCTACTCGACGGACCTCCGGTCCCTCACCCAGGGGCGGGGAAGCTTCTCCCTCGAGCCGTGGGACTACGTCCCGGTCCCGGAACAGATCGTTCGCCGCGACCACCTGCGCCTCGGCTGATCCTTGACGCCTCCCGCCGCGCATCTTAGGAAACGCCTGCCGGCCGCCGGGGGTTCTCGGAGCGGCCGAGCCCGCCCCGCGGGCGGGTCCCGCGGGGGAATCCCGGCAAGGAGGTGGACCATGGCGTTCGTGGGACTGGAGCCGCTGCGCAACCTGGCGCGGATGCAGGACGAGATGGCCCGGCTGCTCCGGGACGCCTTCGAGAGCGTCGAGGGAACCTCCACCAGCACCACGGCGGGGCTGTGGGCGCCGCCGGTGGACATCATCGAGCACGGTGACGACCTCGTGCTGGTGGCGGACCTGCCCGGGGTGAGCCGGGACGACATCGACATCTCGGTGGAGAATCGCACCCTCACCCTGAGCGGCGAGCGCAAGCCGCCGGAGGAGTACCAGGACAGCACGGTCTACCGCACGGAGCGGGCCTACGGGAAGTTCACCCGGACGTTCGCCCTGCCGGCCTCGGTGGACGTGTCGCGGATCACGGCGGAGTACCATGATGGCGTCCTCCGCGTGATCCTGCCCAAGGCCGAGGAGGCCCGGCCGCGGAAGATCGAGATCAGGTCCTGAAGGGGTCGCTCCGTGCCGGACGGCCGGGACGCCTGGCGGACTTGCCTCGCGGGGCGGGAGGACGTCTCCCGCCCCTTCGATTCGATGGAGCCGCCCCTGGAGGCGGCGGGGAGCCGACGATGGCGCGCAAGGCGAAGCAGGAACCCGGGACGGAACATGGGACGGCCGCGACGGCGGCCGCGGCCGAGACCTTCGGCGTCCTTCCCCTGCGGAACAGCGTGCTCTTCCCGCACGCGGTGATGCCGATCTCGGTCGGCCGCCAGAAGACGCTTGCCCTGATCGAGCAGGCCCTCGAGGAGGACCTGCCGATCGCCGTCGTCAGCCAGAAGGACGCCACCGTCGACGATCCCGGGCCGGAGGACCTGTACGAGCACGGCACCCTGGCCCGGATCCTGAAGGCGATCCGGGTGGGCGGCGGCAACATCAACCTGATCATCCAGGGACTCGACCGGCTCCAGGTCGTTCGCTTCGTCCAGCAGGAGCCGTACCTGGCGGCGGAGTTCCTCCGGATTCCGGAGATCGAGGAGGAAGGGCTCGAGGTCGAGGCGCTGGCCCGCAACCTGGCGATCCAGTTCCGGAAGCTGGTCGAGATCCACCCGAACCTGTCCGGGGACATGGCGGAACTCCATCTTCCGGAGGATGACCCGGCTCGCCTCGCCGACCTGGTCGCCTCGGTCCTGCCGATCCCCGTGCGGGACAAGATGGAGCTCCTGCCGATCGCGTCCCTCAGGGAGCGGCTGGAGAAGATCACGTACCGGGTGGTCCGGGAGATCCAGGTCACCGAGCTCGGTTCCCAGATCCAGTCCAAGGTGATGGACGAGGTCGGCAAGACCCAGCGGCAGTTCTACCTCCGCGAGCAGATGAAGGCGATCCAGAAGGAGCTCGGGGAGGGGGACGACCGCATGCGGGAGGTCGAGGAGTTCCGCAGGAAGATCGAGGAGGCCGGCATGCCCCCCGAGGTCCGGGAGATCGCCGAGCGGGAGGTCGACCGTCTCGCGGGCATGTCCCCCGCCTCCGCCGAGTACACGGTCTCTCGGACCTACCTCGACTGGTTGACCAGCCTGCCGTGGTCGAAGGCCACCGAGGACAAGATCGACCTGGCCCGGACCAGGGAGATCCTCGACGAGGAACACTACGACCTCGAGAAGGTCAAGGACCGGATCCTCGAGTACCTGGCGGTGCGCAAGCGGAAGCCGGACCTCAAGGGCCCGATCCTCTGCTTCGTCGGCCCTCCCGGTACCGGCAAGACCTCCCTCGGCCGCTCGATCGCCCGGGCGATGGGGCGGAAGTTCGTCCGGGTCTCCCTCGGGGGCGTCCGGGACGAAGCGGAGATCCGCGGTCACCGGCGGACGTACGTCGGCGCCCTGCCGGGCCGGATCATCCAGGGCCTGAAACGCGCCGGGACGAAGAACCCGGTCTTCGTCCTCGACGAGGTCGACAAGCTGGGTGCCGACTTCCGGGGCGACCCGGCGAGCGCGCTGCTCGAGGTCCTCGACCCGGAGCAGAACTCCCAGTTCTCCGATCACTACCTCGAGGTGCCGTTCGACCTGAGCCAGGTCTTCTTCATCTGCACGGCGAACGTCCTCGACACGATTCCACCGGCCCTGCGGGACCGGATGGAGGTTCTCTCCCTTCCCGGGTACACCGAGGAGGAGAAGGTCGAGATCGCCCGCCGACACCTGATCCCGCGACAGATGAGGGAAAACGGCCTCGAGGACGCGGGGGTGGAGATCACCGAGGCCGCGATCCGGCGGATCATCGGCGAGTACACCCGCGAGGCCGGCGTACGCAACCTGGAGCGGGAAATCGCGAGCCTGCTGCGCAAGATCGCCCGCAAGCTGGTCGAGGAGGGAGAGAAGGAGGGTTCGATCCGGGTCGACGCCGACGACGTGCCCGGCTACCTGGGGCCGGCGAAGTACTGGCGCGAGGTCGCGGAGCGAGCCGACCGCCCCGGCGTCGCGATCGGCCTCGCCTGGACCCAGGCCGGTGGCGACATCCTGTTCATCGAGTCGACCCGGATGCCGGGGAAGGGGAAGCTGATCATCACCGGCCGGCTCGGCGAAGTGATGAAGGAATCCGCCCAGGCGGCCCTTTCCTGGATCCGCTCCCACGCCGAGGAGTTCGGGATCGATCCCTCCGTGTTCGAGACCTCGGACATCCACGTCCACGTGCCGGCCGGGGCGATTCCCAAGGACGGTCCCTCCGCCGGGGTGACCATCGTCGTCAGCCTCCTCTCGCTGCTCACCGGCAAGGAAGTTCGGCCGATGCTGGCGATGAGCGGCGAGATCACCCTGCGGGGGAAGGTGCTGCCGGTCGGTGGCATCAAGGAGAAGGTCCTCGCCGCGCGCCGGGCGGGAATTCGCCGGGTGATCCTGCCCCGGCACAACGAGAAGGACCTCGAGGACATCCAGCCGGAGCTGCGGGAGACACTGGAGTTCGTCTTCGTCGAGGACCTGGCCGAGGTGATCGAGGAAGCCCTGGGGATCCGGGTCGCCGGGGGGAAACGCGGCTCGCGGAAGTCGGCCCGGAAGACCGCGAGGAAGGCGGCGAAGAAGAAGGCGAGGGCGCGGAAGGGTGGCCCCCGCGGGAGCGCTTGATCCGGCGGCCGTCCGGGGGCACCATGGGGATCCTTTCCCGGGGCCGGAGCTGGCCCGATCCGAGGAGGACCGACACGTGCTGGCGCAGCAGGATACCTGGAAACCGGGCGAGCGGTGCCCCGCGCGGGGCCGCTACTACTGCGTGACCTGTGACCGGGCCGGGGTGGAGACGGTCGTCGAGGTGGACGAGATGGCGCCCTTTCCCCTGTGCCCCGGGTGTGCCGAGGCCGGCCGGGGAGAGGTCGACCAGCTCTGGAACCAGCTCGACCGGCGGGACGTGCGTCGGCGCCAGGAGAAGACCCGCTGGCGGGAGATGTGGGGTACCTGATCCCGTCGGCCCGGTGCCCGGGAGACCCGGGGCGGGAAACGAACGAGGCGGGCCGCCGGCCCGCCTCGCGGCGTTTCATGCCGGGGGACAGATCACTCGAACTCGCTGGCCTCGGAGTCGCTGGTGTCGTTGTCGTCGTTGACCACCGCGGCCAGGCCGACCATCCCGGCGGCAGCGAGGGCCGGCACGAGCCAGGAAGCGGTTCCCGCCGCCACCGCGGCGCCACCCGCCGCGGCGGCCCCGGCGCTCGCCGCCCCGGCACCACCGGCGGCTCCGGTCGCCTCGGCGAGGGCCTTCGCCTTGGCCAGCGGCACCCGTCCCTCGACGATGCGGGCGACACCGCTGGGCACCCGGTCGAGCCCGGGGATCCGGCGGTCCGGTTCGGCGGACCACCACTCGGTGTCCTCCGGCTGGGGCGGGCCCAGCATCAGGGACATGTCGACCTTTTCCCCGGCGGGGGCATTGATCACGCGGTTCGCCAGGTAGAGCCCGTCGGTGGTCTCGACGGCGATGTCGTAGTACCCGAACGGAAGGCCCGTGATCTGGTACTCCCCCTTCGCGTTCGTGAGCGCCGACGTGAAGACCTGCTTCGTGTCGAGGTGGACCGCGTACACCCGGGCGCCGGCGATCGGCTCCCCGGTCTCGGCGGAACCGACCTTTCCGCGGATGACGACGTTGCCCGCCGTTCCGGCGGCGAGGGTCCAGGTGGTCTGGGGCCCGAGGACCAGCCCGACGATCACGAGGATCAGCGCGAGGCGACGCACCCTCTCGAACTTCGTACGCATCCCATCTCCCCTTTTCCTGCCCGGGCCGGTTCGTGCCCGCTTCCCCGGACACGCCCGGAATGCCCGCGGCGCAAGGTGGCCACGAGCTAAACGTAATGCATGGTTACCCCGGGATCAAGGGGGGGAGTTCGGAAGAATGCGAATCCTGGCGGACAGGGAAGGCGCGCCGCGGACCCCGGGCGGGGGGCAGGCGCCCGGCGGATTGCGTAACGCTAGGGTTTTGATGGACTTGCGATTACTTCGTTGTCGTCCTCGGCCAGCGCGATCACCCCGGCGACGAGGAGGGCCGATCCGCCGAGCAGGACCGCCACTCCCTTGCCGGTGCGGAACCAGGCCCAGCCGGAGGGACCGAGTTTCTCCTCCAAGTGGGCCACCCCGGCCGCCACCCGTCCGGCGAGGGGGACCTCCTTGCCGGGCGCGAGACCCAGGTCTTCGTCCTCGGGCAGCGCGGGCCCGAGGGTGAAGTTCGCCTCGACCTTCTTCCGTGGCGG
>JAMOQA010000481.1 GCA_027064265.1 Acidobacteriota bacterium | reverse complement strand
GTTCCCGGTGGCGCGGAAGATCGGCCTCGCCCGGGAGGTCGAGGTGGCGGCCCGGTCGGCGTACCCCGAGGTCGACAGGATTCGCCGTGCCTCCTACCAGGACTCCCGGGGCATCCAGCGCATCGTCAGCACCCGGGGCGTGGACGCGGCCGAGAGCTGGACCCGCGCCTGGCTGTCCATCGAGGCGGCCGCTCGCCGGGGGAACGACCAGCGAGTCGGGTGGTGGAGCGACTGGGCCCTGGGACCGGGGCCCCTCGACCCCGAGCGAGTCGGGCGCACCGGCGCGGCCCGGGCGGTGGAGCTGCTCGGCGCCCGGCCCGGCCCGACCGGCCGGTTCCCGGTCGTCCTGCCGCCGGAAGAGACCGCCGCCCTGCTCTCGGCCCTCGGGGATGCCTTCTCCGGGCTCAAGGCCCTGCGCCACCGCACCCTCCTCGAGGGACGGGAAGGCCAGCGCGTCGGGTCGTCCCGGGTCACCCTGGTCGACGACGGGACCCTGCCCGGCACCTGGGGCACCGGCGCCATCGACGGCGAGGGACTTCCGACCCGCCGCAACGTCCTCGTGGAAGAGGGAATCTTCCGGGGTTTCCTCCACGACAGTTACACGGCCCGCTGCCTCGGGCTCGAGCCGACCGGGAACAGCCTGCGCGGCGGCTACTCGGCGCCCCCGACCATCGGGGCCCACGCGCTCCACCTGCTGCCGACCGGGCCCGGGCGTACGGAACTGCTGGCCCGGGCCAAGGGAGGAATCCTGGTCAGCGAACTGATGGGCCTGCATACCGTCAACACGGTGACCGGCGACTTCAGCCTCGGCGCGGCCGGGCGGCGGATCGGGCCCGGCGGGGAACCGGGGGAACCGCTGGACCGGATGGCGATCTCCGGCTCGATCCTCGACCTGTTCTCGGCGGTGGAAGCGGTCGCGGACGACCTCCAGTTCTTCATCGGCGGCGCCGGGGGCGCCACGGTGCTCCTCGGCGAGATGGCGGTCAGCGGGTCCTGACCCGGGGGCTGTGGCGGTCGCCCCCCGGGGCAGGGCATGATCCTCGCCATGAACCAGGCGATGTCCACCGGCGAGGTGGTCCTGCTCGCCCTGCTGCTCGGCCTGCCCCTGCTCGTCGTGATCGTCGGCGGGCTCGCGGCGATCCGCTGGATCCGCGCGCAGCGGGACGACGCCCCCCCTCGCCGCTGAAGTCCCGGAGGAGATCCGCATGTCACGTCGCTCGCGGTGGTTTCCTGCCGCGGCCGTCCTCCTGCTGGCCGCCGGCCTGGCCCTGGCCGCTCCCCTCGATCTCGAACGTCTCTACAGGGATCCCCGGCCCTTCGGGATCCCGCCCCGGCTGGTCCGCTGGGCGCCGGCCGGTCCCACCCTTCTCGCGTTCCTCTGGAACGACCGGGGAGTCAAGGCGAGGGACCTCTGGACCTGGGCTCCCGGCGAGGCGCCCCGCCTCGTGGTGGATCACCGGAGGCTCCAGGCGGGCCCGGTGCACGACGAGGCGGTGGAGGA
>JAMOQA010000480.1 GCA_027064265.1 Acidobacteriota bacterium | reverse complement strand
CTCGCCTTCGGGCACGTCGGGAACGACCACCTCCACGTGAACATCCTGCCGCGGAACCCCGAAGAGGAAGAACGCGCCCGGGCGGTCTACCGGCGCCTGGTGCGGGTCGCGGTCGACATGGGAGGGACGGTCTCGGCCGAACACGGGATCGGCAAGCGCAAGCTCGCCGACCTGGAGCTGCTCTATCCCCCCGGCGTCCTCGCCCGGATGAGGGCGATCAAGCAGGCCCTGGACCCCGCATGGATCCTCGGGAGGGGCACCCTCCTCCCGCCCCCGCCCGACGCTCCCAGCTGACACCGGTCCGGGAACGCCGTTCGCCCTTCCCCGTCTCCGCCCGTCTCGTCCGGGCCCCTTCAGCCGCGGAGCGGCGGGACGAGAAGCCGGGCGAGGGGGTGCGGGTCGTGCCGGGGGTGGCAGCGATGCGGATCACGGGGTCGGCGATCGGCGTCGAGACGAACCACGTCAAGGAAACCCTTCGCCGGAAGCACGAGAAGGTGGAGATCGCCCACCGCCGCTGGCGGCTGCGGCCGGGGGAGGGGGCCGGCGAGGACGAGACCGGCAGCGAGACGGCTCCGGCCGATGGCCTCGAGCGCGGGATCCGCGAGCTCGCCGACGAGCTCACCCGGGCCCTCGAGCAGGCCGACGACGCGCTGCGCGGGGCGGTGGAGAAGGCGGCCTCGGCCGCCCCGGAGAAGGCCGCCGGGAAGAAGGGGCTCGACCTCGAGGAAGTCCTATCGATCGTCGTCGACCAGGTGCGCAGTCTCCTCGAGCTGCTGACCGGCCGGGAGGTGAAGATCCTCGACCCGGACGACCTCGCCGTCGACCCGGACGGCGACGGGAAGGCGGAGGACCTCGCCGAGGCGGCGGAACGGGCCGAGGAGGCGACCGAGGAGGCGAAGGCCAGGAAGCTGAAGGAGGACGCGGCCCGGGAGGCGGAGCGTCACGTCGACGAGTGGAAGCTCGCCGTCGAGATCGACGAGACGTACATCGAGCGCGAGTCGACCTCCTTCCGGGCGAGCGGCACGGTGGAGACGGCGGACGGGCGGCGGATCGACCTCCACCTCGAGCTCGAGCTGAACCGGGAAGTCCGGGTGGAGCGTCACTTCCGGCTGAGCGCGGAAAAGAAGCTCAGCGACCCGCTGGTGCTCGACCTGGATGGCGTGAGGGCCCGGCTCTCCGGCGAGACGGTGGAACTGGACCTGGACGGCGACGGCGAGGTGGAGCGGGTCCCCTTCCCCGGGGGCGGCAGCCCGTTCCTCGTCCTCGACCGGGACGGGGACGGCCGGGTGACCGACGGAAGCGAACTCTTTGGTCCGCGCAGCGGAGACGGGTTCGCCGAGCTGGCCCGTCTCGACGCGGACGGCAACGGCTGGATCGACGAGGGGGACCCGGCCTGGGACCGCCTGCGGCTCTGGCTCGGCCGCGGCCCCGACGGCGACAGGCTGGTCGGCCTCTCCGACGCCGGGGTGGGCGCGATCTGGCTCGGCCACGCCGCGACGCCGTTCCGGCTCGACGGGCCGGACCTCGCGCAGCTCGGCGAGGTCCGGGCGACGGGCCTCTTCCTCCGGGAGGACGGTACCGCCGGCACGGTTCGCCAGCTCGACCTCGTCACCTGACCCGT
>JAMOQA010000479.1 GCA_027064265.1 Acidobacteriota bacterium | reverse complement strand
CTTCACGTCTCGCGCGCGAACGAAACGAACGCGCCCCGCACAACCGTAGGGGCGCAGCGTGCTGCGCCCGTGTCGCCCGAACGGCGACCATCATGGCGGTGCTTCGCACCGCACGGGTCCAGCACGCTGGACCCCTACGCCTTCACGTCTCGCGCGCGAACGAAACGAACGCGCCCCGCACAACCGTAGGGGCGCAGCGTGCTGCGCCCGTGTCGCCCGGGGGGCGACGCGGTCAGTCGGACTCGTGGCGGTGGGTGAGGAGCATCAGGAGGCCGCCGCCACCGATCCCGAACATGATCAGCGACTGGACGATCACCTTGGCCTTCTTCGCCGTCCCGAGGCCGAGCCCGTAGTGGACGAACTTCGCCGCGAGCAGGATCAGCACGACGTAGAAGACGATCAGCACCACCCGCGCCCGCCGCCGGGTCGCCGGCGTGTCCTGGCCGAACAGCCGGTCGTAGACTACGAGGGCCCCGGCCGCGACCACCCCGAGGACCCCGAACGTCGCCCAGAAGCCGGTCAGCGTCCCCTCGACTCCCGCCTGGCCGACGATCGGCTCGAGGAACCGGTGGTACAGCTCCCCGCCGACGTTCGAGCCGACCAGCGAACCGATGACCCCGTAGAGGAAGGCGTAGCCCATGTAGACCGCCTTCCGGTCCTGGGGAGCGACGAGGCCGACGTAGCTGTAGTACTTCGGGTGCGCGGTCATCTCGCCGATGGAGAAGATCGCGATCCCGAGGGCGAAGACCCAGACGTTGCGGGAGAAGGCCAGGCAGAAGAACCCGGCCGAACCGATCACGATGCCGGCGACCATCGTCGGCAGGGGCCGGAAGCGCCTCACGAGGGAGCTGACCGCGATCTGCAGGAGCACGATCGTGCCCGCGTTGATCATCGTGACGAACTCGGCGTCGAAGTGGACCGGGAGCCCGATCGACGCGAGGAAGGCGTTGGCCGGCCCCGGGTCGACGAAGTCCCTGAGGTACCAGAGCACCGTCCCGAAGTTCTGGAAGTAGAGGATCCAGAAGCAGGAGTAGACGATCACCATCAGCATGAAACGGGCGTCCGAGAGGACCAGCGCCGCCCCGTGGAGCACCTCGGCGATCCCCTTCGTGTTCTCCGGCCGCGGCGGGTCGCGGTAGACGAAGATCGTCGGGATCAGCATCGCCGCGCAGTAGGCGGAGCTGGCGAGGAAGACGTACCGCCAGGACATCCCGCGCAGCCAGATGACGATCATCGGCGCGACCAGGGCGCCCAGGTTGATCATCCAGTAGTAGACCCCGAACCCGAAGCCGGAGTTCTTCTCCGTCGTCGTGCGAGCGATCGTGCCGGAGATGATCGGCTTGAACAGGCCCGAGCCGACCGCCATCAGCAGGAGCGTGGCGAAGATCGCCCCGTACGTCGAAACGTGGCCCGAGGCGAAGTAGCCGACGCTGAGCAGGGAGAAGGCGAAGAGCAGCATCCGCCGGTAGCCGTACCGGTCGGCGAGGGCGCCGCCCAGGATCGGGACGACGTAGGTCGCCGCGTAGACGATCGACTGGAGGAACCCGGCCTCGTCGGCGGAGAAGCCGAGCCCGGAGTGGGCGGGGTCGCCGGGCAGCACGGCGTCGGTCAGGTACCGTCCGAGCACGGCGTTGAGGCCGTAGTAGGCGGCGCGCTCGAACAGCTCCATCACGTTCGCCACCCAGAACGTGGCCGGGAACTCCCCGAGGGTGGCGAGGAATCCGCGGGGGGCGGGCTCGCGGGGTGTCGACATCTCGGTCCTCCTCGTGGTCCGTCCCCCGCCGGTCGCGGGGGTCCGGAAAAGTTACCACGGCCACCCCCCTTGCCGAGCGCCCGTCCCGCCGCGGACAATCCCGGGCATGAGCGAGACGCCCGCACCTGGCCGCCTGCTGGTCTGCGCCCTCGAGGGGCCGGAACTCCTCCGCCACGAGGAGGCCGCCCTCCGGGAGCTGGCCCCGGCCGGGGTGATCCTCTTCGCCCGCAACCTGAAGAGCCCCGCCCAGGTCCGTGACCTGGTCGCCGGCATCCGGGAGTGCTGCCCCCTGCCGGCCCTCGTCTCGATCGACCAGGAGGGGGGCACGGTCAACCGGCTCACCGCCCTGGACGAGGTCTTCTTCCGGCTGCCCCCGGCCCGGGTCCAGGCCGCCTGGTCCGTCGAGCGGCTCCGGGCCGCCTGGCGCGCCGTCGGCGAGGCGCTCCGCGCCCTCGGGATCGACGTCGCCTTCGCCCCGGTGGTCGACCTGGACGACGGCGACGGCCGCAATGCCATCGGGCCGCGCTCGTTCGGGACGGACCCGGGGAGGGTCGCCGCCTGCGCCCGGGAGGTCCTCCTGGGCCTCGCCGAGGCCGGCGTCGCCGGGTGTGCCAAGCATTTCCCCGGCCTCGGGGGGACCGACCTCGACACCCACCGCGCCCTCGCCGAGAGTCCCCTCGGCGCGGACGAGCTGTGGGAGCGGCACGTGTTCCCGTACCGGGTGCTGAAGGACATGGCCCCCCTCGTGATGACCGCCCACGCCTGGTACCCGGCGGTCGACCCCGGGGACCCGCTCCCGGGAACGTTCTCGCGGGCGCTCCTTTCCGGGTGGCTCCGGGAGCGGATCGGCTACGGCGGCGTCGTGATCACCGACGACCTGGGAATGGGGGCCGTCGCGGACCGCGGCGCTCCCGGCGAGCTCGCCGAGGCGGCGCTCCGGGCCGGGGCCGACCTCGCCCTCTTCTGCCGGGACGTGGACGACCCGCGCCGGGCACGGGACCACCTCGGGCTTCGACTGGAGGCGGGCGCACTGTCCGCCGAGGCGTGGCGGGAGAAGCAGGCTCGCCTCGAGACGTTGTTCACTCACCCCGGCATCGGCGATCCGCCCCGACCCCCCGCCGCGTGGGAGATCGCCCTCGCCACCTTCCGGGAGACCTGCTGATGGCCTACAAGCCGATCGAGCACTACGGCCTGATCGGGGACTGCCAGACTGCCGCCCTCGTCGGTAACGACGGGTCGATCGACTGGCTGTGCCTGCCCCGGTTCGACTCGCCGAGCGTCTTCGGCGCGATCCTCGACGACCGGAAGGGAGGGATCTTCTCCCTCCAGCCGGTCCACGAGGCCCGGCACAAGCAGCTCTACTTCCCCGACACCAACGTCCTGATCACCCGGTTCCTGTCGACGAAGGGGGTCGGCGAGATCACCGATTTCATGCCGATCCACGACACGACCCGCGGGCGCCGGCGCCACCGGATCGTGCGGCGGGTGACGTCGGTGCGCGGGGAGATGCGTTTCCGGCTCTACTGCCGGCCGGCCTTCGACTACGGCCGGGGGCGGCACGAGGTCCACGTGACGGACCACGGGGCGGTCTTCGAGCACGACGGGATGCGCCTCGCCCTCCTGACCTCGATCCCCCTCGCGGAGGACGAGCACGGGGTCTCCGCGGTCTTCCGACTGCGCCAGGGGGAGACCGTGTCCCTCGTTCTCGAGGTCTTCGAGGAGGGCGAAACGCCGGAATCCTGCTTTCTCGACGAGAACCGGTGCGAGGAGCTGTTCCGCGAAACGGTGGACTGGTGGCGACGGTGGCTCTCCCAGTGCACCTACGGGGGCCGCTGGCGGGAGATGGTCCACCGTTCCGCGCTGGTGCTCAAGCTGATGACCTACCAGCCGACCGGGGCGATCGTCGCCGCGCCGACGACGAGCCTGCCCGAGACGATCGGCGGGTCCCGGAACTGGGACTACCGTTACACCTGGATCCGCGACGCCAGCTTCACTCTCTACGCCCTCCTCCGCATCGGCTTCAAGGAGGAAGCCCAGCGGTTCATGGAGTGGCTCGACCGGCGAATCGCCGAGGGCACGAAGGAACAGCCCCTGCGGGTCCTCTACCGGGTGGACGGGAGCCC
Organism: Acidobacteriota bacterium; assembly: GCA_027064265.1. Taxonomy (GTDB): domain Bacteria; phylum Acidobacteriota; class Polarisedimenticolia; order J045; family J045; genus JAMOQA01. Next base: position 2,700 of record JAMOQA010000479.1, on the reverse strand, counting down.
CGAGGCCCCCGAGGAGATCCTGGAGCACCTTTCCGGCTACGAGGGGTCGCGGCCGGTCCGCATCGGCAACGCCGCCGGCGACCAGCTCCAGCTCGACATCTACGGCGAGCTGATGGACGCGGTCTACCTCTACAACAAGCACGTCACGCCGATCTCGTACGACCTCTGGCGGCACCTCTGCCGGATCACCGACTGGCTCTCCTGGAACTGGGACCGGGATGACGAGGGGATCTGGGAGGTGCGGGGCGGTCCGCGGCCCTTCGTGTTCTCGAAGATGATGTGCTGGGTCGCCTTCGACCGGGCCCAGCGCCTCGCCACGAAGCGATCCTTCCCGGCGGACCACGGGGGCCTCGTCCAGGCCCGGGACACGATCTACCAGGAGATCCTCGAGTCCGGCTGGAGCGAGGAGCGGCAGGCGTTCGTGCAGTCCTTCGGTTCCCGGGCGCTGGACGCCAGCGTCCTCCTGATGCCCCTGGTCTTCTTCCTCTCGCCCACCGACCCGCGCATGCTGAAGACCATCGACGCGATCCGCGCCGAGCTGATGTCCGACAGCCTGGTGCACCGGTACAGCCTCGAGGAAACCGACGACGGGGTCGGCGAGGCGGAGGGGACCTTCTCGCTGTGCACGTTCTGGCTGGTCGAGGCGCTGACCCGCGCCGGGCAGCTGGAGGAGGCCCGGCTGATCTTCGAGAAGATGCTCGGGTACGCGAACCACCTCGGCCTCTACGCCGAGGAGGTCGGCCCCCGGGGCGAGGCGCTCGGCAACTTCCCCCAGGCGCTCACCCACCTCTCGCTGATCAGCGCCGCCGTCAACCTCGACCTCCGCCTCGGCTGAGGACGTCCCGGGAGACGAACCGGGCCGCGACCTCGAGGTCGCGGCCCGGACAGTACGGGGGTCCAGAGTTTTCGTGTCAGAACTTGACCAGCAGGCCAGCCCTGATCCCCAGCACGTCCGCGTCGGGAAGGTCCCCCATGTCGGCATGCATCGAACCGTACGTCGCACTGACCGTGAACCCGCCGTGCTCCCACGGGTACATCTTCATGCCGAGTTCCAGCTCGTACCCGTAATCGTACGCATCCCCGATATCACCACCCATGCCATAGAGATTGACACCGATGAAGGGGGTCGTCGTGTTGTCGGTGATGAAGTTGTAACTGTAGAAACCACCGTACTTGATCCCGTCGGAATCCAGGTTCATCACCTCCCATTTCGCCTTCACGTACCCCGCAATGATGCCGAACTCGTGGTGTCCGGTGACAACCCATCCGAACCTGGCGTCCACGATGGTCGTCTCGATTTCACCCAGGTCCACCCAGTCTACCGACCCGAGATCGAGGTTCATGTAGGCCGCGTCGAACATGAGTTCACGATCCCCGTCCTGCAGGCCGTTCGCCAACACCGGGCACACACCCATCACCAGAACAGTCAGTGCCAGTACCAGCTTCCGCATGCGCAGTTCCTCCCTCGAATGGGCTTCCACGTTGCGAAGGTACAATGGGTTTCTCCCGGTGGAACGTCAACAATTCAGCGAGACTCGCGGGCACGCCCGTCGTTGCTCCCGCCGTCGCAGCGCTCGTCGACACCGTGGCCGGTGACGAACAACCGGGTGTAGACGCTGGTCGCCGTCTCCGGGACCGAGGTCGTCGCCGTCGGCGGCGGGACCGACCCGAAGAACAGCACCCGGACGCCGTCCGCCGGCGGCTCGGGCGACTCCTCCCCGGGACGCCTGCCGACGAAGAAGTCCACGCCGATCCGCCAGTCCCGGGCGCAGGTCGAGATGTTCACCCCGATGTACCTCCCGCCGACCGGCAGGGAGCGGTGCGGGGACACGCTGCGGGCCGGGGTAGTGATCGTCGGGACCTTCGTCCGGCCCTCGTTCCCCGCAGCGGCCCCCCCCGGAACTGTCCCGGCCTCGAGGTGGTCAGGGCGCCCGGTACCGGGCCTCCCAGATCGGGTCGAGGGCGGCGGCGAGCGCCTCGTCGTACCGGGCCATGCCGGAGACGTACGCCTCGTCCCGCAGCGCCCGGTCGGCGGCGGAGTGGCCCGCTCCTGCTCCCGTTTCGAGCACGATCTGTCGCATCACCCGGTGGTGGTCCCGCATCGGGCACGGGCGGATCTCGTTGCCCCGTTCGGCGGGCGGTTTCCGCCAGGAGTACTCCTGCTGCCAGTCCCGGATCCGCTGGAAGAAGTCGGAGAAGAGAGCGTCGGTCAACTGCTTCCCTCCCGCGACCAGGTCCTGGACCCGGTCCTTCCAGTAGGGAACGAAGACGCAGGGATAGATGCGACCGTGCCAGTCGATGTAGAGGTATCCCCCACCCCGGCCGGCGGCGATGCAACCGGAGCTGACCGGGCCCATGTTCCAGAAGTCGGCGAGGAACAGGCGCCGCCGGTGGACCAGCTCCTGCTCCCGTTCCCACATCCAGGCCCGGACGTCCGGGGGCACCTGGCGCCCGACGTCCACGCCCCGCCCGATCGGCATGTAGTGGAAGAGCCACATGTAGAGTGCGCCCTGCCGCTCGAACCAGAAGTCGATGAACTCGTCCGAGAGGAGCAGGCGCGCGTTGTCGCGGTTGGCGGTCACCGAGATCCCGAACGGGACGCCGGCCTCGCGCAGGAGCTCCATCGCCCGCAGGATCCGACGGAAGACGCCGTGGCCGCGCCGCGCGTCGGTCTCCCGCTCGAACCCCTCGACCGAGATC
>JAMOQA010000478.1 GCA_027064265.1 Acidobacteriota bacterium | reverse complement strand
AGGCGACGCGGGCGAAGGCATCGCCCGCCGCCAGCCGCACCGTCACCCGGAACCCGGTGGAGAGCTCGCGCCGGGGCTCCTCTCCCGGCCGGCGCCACGCCCGCGCCCGGGCCGTGACCTCCCAGCGCACGTGGCGAGTTCCCGGACCCGCGGCCCGGACGGTTTCCTCGAGGAGGGGAAACGTGCGCCGAAAGCGGTCGACCTCCCGGGCCAGGTGGCCCGAGAGCTCCGCCACCGCCCGCTCCCAGGCCACCCCCGGCGGAAAGCGGAAGTCCTCTTCCCGGGCGAGCAGGTCGAGGGCTCCCGGCGCCGCTCCGACGAGGAAGCGGGCCCGGGCGACCTCCAGGGTCCGGGGATCGAGCCATTCGACCCGGGCGCCGCCGTCGACGACGGAGGTCTCGTGGACGGGACCCCGGCCCCGGGCGACCCCCCGGATTTCCCAGGTGGCGTAGAGGGGACTTCCCCCGGCCCGGGAGGGCAGGTGCTCGAGGGCGAGCACGGCGTCGCTCAGGGTCCGCTCCATGGCCCCATCTTCTCACCACCACCGGAACGGAGAAACGCCCCCGGGGAACGGGCCGATCACATCCTGGACATTGTCCCGACCCGGAGCGGGGACCTATGTTTTGCCGCGCCCGGACCGGGATTGCCCGTCCGTCGGCGGCGTGTGGAGATTCGTCCACCCGTCGGCGGAAGATCGGTCCGCGCGGGGGCCCGAGCGATGGCTGCGACCAAGCGTATCGTCCTGATCGACTTCGACCGGAGGTCCCTCGACGCGACCCGCCAGCGCCTCGAGGAGATGGGCTACGAGGTCACGGCGGTGGCGGAAGCGTCCCAGGTGAACCTCGCCCTTTCCGGATCCTCGCCGGACCTGGTGATCCTCGAGCCGATGATCCCGGGCAAGGACGGCTTCGCCCTCTGCCGGAAGATCAGGCAGGGAAAAGGGGGCCGGGCGCCGAGAGTGATCCTGGCCTCCCGCATCTACCGGACGCCGCGCCTGAAGACCCTCGCCCACGAGGCGGGGGCGGATGCCTGGCTCGAGCGTCCCCGTCACGACGAGCTGCTGTACCAGGCGGTCGCGCGGCTCGTCCCGCTGCCCGGCGCCACGTCGGCCCCCGACCCTCCGGTGGCCACGACCACCGGGCCGGTCGGCTCGCCGGAGGAGGAACCGACCGCCACGTCCCTCGCGGACCTGGCGATCGACGACGACGAGCTGGAGAACGCCTTCTCGTCCCTGCTGCAGGAGGAACCGGCCGCCGGAAGCAGCGGGGGCGCGGCTCCCGCCGCCGAACCCGCCGCGATGCCCGCAGCCGCCCCCCCCGGGCACCAGGAGGATCCCCTGCCGAACCTCTGGCCGGACGAGCTCGGGGAGCAGCTCTCCGCGTCCGGCCCGATTCCCACCGGGGCGCCGGTGGCCGAGGCGACCGGGCAGGTGGCTGAGGCGGAAGAGACCGCCGCCGTGGCGGTCGCGGACGCGCCGCTGGACGAGGAGGTGGAGGACGTTCTCTCCCGGGCGCTGGACCTGGCCACGCCGGAGCCGGAGCCCGCTTCCGTTACGACCCCTCCCCCGGCGACGGACGTCACCGCCCCGCCGGAACCGACGATCGAGCCGGAACCCGGGGAGGACGAGCCGGCGGGCGGGCCGCCTCCCGCCCCGACCGGCGAGCACGAGATCCCGGAGGCGCTCCGCGGGATGGACCGGGGGACCGCCGAGCTGCTCTCCAGCCTGGAGGAGCTGGAGGACTCGATCCCGGTCGAAGAGCAGGGGACGGGTTCCTGGCCGGAGACCGGGGGCCTCTCCGCCGAGCTGGAGAGCTCGGTTCCCCTCCCGCCCCCGCCCCCCCCGGAGGAGGAACAGACCCTCGAGGAGGTCCTCTCGAAGATCCAGGAGACCTCGGGCGTCGTGCCCCTCGCCGAGGCGACCTCGCCGGAGGAGCTGTCCGGGCCCGCCGTCGTCGGCACGGACCCGCTCGGGCAACGGGAACCCGAGGACGGGCCGCGTCCGCTCCCGCCGCTTCCTCCCCGGTTCCTGCCCCCGCGCCACGAGCGCCGGTCGTCCTGGGTCGGCTGGTTCCTCGGGGCCCTGGCCGTCGGCGTGATCCTCGCGGGAATCGCCGGTGCCGTCTGGCTCCGGACCCGCCCCGAGCCGCCGGCCCCGGCACCCAGGGTGTTCCCCCGACCGGCACCTTCCTCGCCGGCCGCGGCCGGGGCAGCGGAGCCCGCGACCCCGGCCGCCGGGACGGCCGCCGGCGAGGCGGTCCGACGCCTGCCGACGGCGGAACCCGGGGCTCCGGCGCCGCGGAAGCCGACGGGCAGCCGCAAGAGCGGCGGAGCGGCCCCGCGCAAGGCGACCGATGCCGGGAAGAGCAACGCGGCTCCCGCCCGGAAGACCGCTCCCCGGGCGAAGCCGGCCCCGCGGCAGGCGGCTCCCGCCGCGGCGGGCGCAGGGACGGCTGCCCGGGCGGTCGCGCCGCCGCAGGAACCCGCCACCCCGGGCGCGGCGGCCGCTCCACGCGCCTCGACGGCCCGGGACACCCGGGCGCCGAGGAACGAGACGCCGGCTCCCGCGGCCGGGCAGGCGCAGCCTTCTCCGGCCGGCGGGGCGCCTTCCGGCGAGAAGCCCGCCGGCGCGGCGTCGTCCGCCACCCCGGCTCCCGCCGAGAAGGCGCCGGCGCCCTCCACCGAACCGCCCGTCGCGCGGCAGGACGTGCCGGCGGCGGCCGGGACGGTCCGCCCCCGGGCCCCGGCCCCGGCGGCGGTGGCCGCTTCGCCGGAGAGCCGCCCCATGCCGGACGAGGCATCGCGGCGCGCCCCCGGGGCCACCCGCACGCCTCCGCCGAGAGGTCCCATCGAGGCCCGGCCGCCCGCACGCCCCCGGGTCCACCTGCCACCGCCCCCCGAACCGCCGCCCGCTCCCAGCGCCCTGGCGAAGCCCGCCCCGGTCGTCCGCCTCTCCGAGCTGGACCACCCGCTCCGGCGCCTCGCCGGCGAGCTGCCCGCCGTGACGCCGGAGGCCCGCGAAGCCGGGATCCATGGGCGGGTCTTCCTCAACCTGCTGATCGGCCCGGACGGGACCGTGCGGGAGGCCCGGGTCATGATCGAGCCGGGCTACGGGCTGGGCGAGGCGGCGGCCCGGGCCGTCCGCACGTGGCGGTACTCCCTCCCCCGGCGGGACGGCGAACCGGTCCGGGTCTGGAAGACCGAGGTCGTCGAGTTCATGGACGAGGGGAACGCCGCGGCGACTCCCGGGGAGACCCCGGCCCCGGCGCCCTGACCGACCGTCCCTCGAGCAGGCGCCGCGCCCGCTCGAGGTCTTCCCGAGCCCAGGGGAGCATCGCCAGGGCATGGAGGTCGAACGTCGCCCGGCGAGCGAGACGGGAGCACTCCGCCTCCGCCGCGTCGAGGAGTGACGGCGGGCTCGCCCCCGTCGCCAGCACCGTCGCCAGGAGCCGGGTGGTCGAGACCGGGAGGGTCATCCCGGCGTCCCCCTCGAGAGCCTCCCGCGACAGGTGACGGAGCGCCGCCGCCGGGTCCGGGTCGGGCCGGTCGAGGAACGCCCGGGCGGCCCACCAGTGGTGGAGGTTCCAGCCCGACTTCCAGCTCCGCGGGATGCCGGAAGCCAGGCGCTCGGCAGCGGACCAGTCCTCCCGGTCCCGGGCGATCACCTGGGCCACGAGCCGCATCCAGGGGTTCCCCGGGCCGGGGGAGCGCCACGGGCGGAGGAACCGCTCCGGCGGCACGGGCGTGCCCGCCAGCCGGTCGAGCAGCAGGTGCTCGTAGGCGTACATCGCTTCCTCCCCCCCGCGGCCCCAGTCCCGGAGGAGACGGGCCACCTCGGCCGTTCTTCCCAGGCGGAGCAGCAGCTCCTCCCGGAGGAGACGCGCCCGGGGGAGAGCCGGCTCGGCGGCGAGGGCCCGGTCGACCGCGGAGAGGGCGGACTCGAGGGCGATCCGTCCCCGGAACTCCGCGGAGCGGAGGTGAGCGACGGCGGCCCGCAGGGCGGCGACCGCGACCATCTCCGGCGGGCCGTCCACCTCGCGCGCGAACCGGTCGAGGAGCACCGCGCCTTCCGCCGGGCGCCCGGTCTGGACCAGCCCCGCTTCCTCCTCGAGCAGCGAGAGGAGATGCCGACGGCGCTCCTTCCACTCCTCCGGGGAGAGCCCTCCCCGGCCGTCCGGCGCGAGGGGGACACCGGTGGCCGGGTCGAGGGCCGCCGGCGCCATGCCGGGAGCTTCCACCTCGAGGCCACCGCCCCGGGCCGCCAGGCGGAGGTCGTGGACGAGAGGCCCGAACGGAAGGAACGTCACCCAGCCGGGAGCCGGCCCGACGCTCGCAAGGGGAGCGGTCCAGGGAGGCGCCTGGCCCCTGACGTGGAACGATGCCGGCAGGCCGTAGACCACCGGGCGCGGTCCCAGCAGGTTCCCGTAGGCGACGATTCCCAGGCGGAGGTCTCCCCCGGCGGCACGGTAGGGAAGCACCGTCTCCACGTGCCCCGGGTGGAACCAGGGCCCGAGCAGCTCGCCGTCCGGCGCGAGGAGCACGACCCACGAGGGGTAGCTGGGAGAGTGGTTCCCGGCGACGACGAGCAGGGGTTCCTCCGCCCGGCGGACCCCTTCGAGGGACCACGCCCGGACCTTCCTGTACCGGCCGCCCACGTCCGGCCAGGGAATCCACTTCCACGGAAGGCTCCCCCCCGGCCGCGAACGAAGACGGAAGGGCGCGAACCACGGTCGTGCCGACAGGATCCCGGGTACGTCGCGGGAGCGGTTCTCCTCCGCCGTCCCGTCCGGGCCCTCGACGACCCACAGGCGCCGGAACGGCCCGACTCCTGCCCCCAGGGCAACTGCCGCCGCCGGCTTCTCCGTCGCCCCCCGGGAAACCTCTCCCCCGGCCCGGAGCCGAACCAGGATGCGACCGTCCTCGACCCGCACCGAGGTCGGCGTGAGCGCCCAACCGGCGGCGACCCCGAGGACGAGGAGGGCGGCGAGGACGCCCGCGAGCCCGGCCCGCGCGCGCCGGCCGAGCCGGGCCGCGAGGAAACCCCGGGCCGCGAGGGCGGAACGGAGCCCTCCGGACTCGAGGATGGCGAGCGCCCGACGGGCCGTCGGCCGCCGGGCGGGATCCCGTTCGAGGAGCCTCAGGACGAGGGCACGGAGCACGACCGGCGTGCCCGCGAGGGCGCGCCGGGGAGACGGGAGGCTCCCCTCGAGGTGGGCCGCCAGGACGTCCACGTCGGCGAGCGCCTCGAAGGGCGGGCGCCCCGCCAGCATCTCCCAGGCGGTGATCCCGGCGGCGTACAGGTCCGCCGCCGGCCCCACGTCCCGCTCCCCCCGGACCTGCTCCGGGGCGCTGTAGGCCGGTGTGCCGACGAAGCGGCCGACGGTGGTCAGGTGCCTTCCCTCGACCTCCCGGGCGAGACCGAAGTCGAGCAGCACGACCTGTTCCCCCCCGCCGGGGCGGGGAACGAGGAAGACGTTCCCGGGCTTCACGTCGCGGTGGACGAGGCCCGCGTCATGGGCGGCCGCCAGGGCTCCGAGGAGGCCGGCGAGGATGCGCCGTGCCTCTTTCGGGGAGAGCGGCCCCACGCGATCGAGACGGGCCCGGAGGCTCTCGCCCGGGAGGAACTCGGTCACGAGGTAGAGCAGGCCCTCCGCCTCCCCGAGGTCGTGGATCCGCAGGATCCCGGGGTGGCGCAGCTTCCGGACGAGGCGCAGCTCGCGCCGCAGCCGTTCCAGGGTCACCCCACCGGTCCCCGGGAACAGGACCTTCAGGGCGACCACCTGGTCGGCCAGCTCGTCCCGGGCGCGGAAGACCTCCCCGGTCCCCCCGTGCCCGATCCGCGCCTCGATCCGGTACCGGCCGGCGAAGAGGGCGCCTTCGGTGAGCCCCTCGAATCGCAACACGGCCCCCGCCTGCCCCGGTTCGAGGGGGCGGGTGGGATCGTCGGCGCCGGGACGGGACGGTCGGCTGGAGCGGGACGGCACGGCCTCCCCTTTCGGGTGACCGGCCCATTCTAGCCCGGACGATGCACGATCCGGAGCAGGGGACGAGAGGAGGCAATCCGGGACGGGAAGGCACGGAAAACGCGCACCGCCGGGGACGGTGCGCGGGAGGAGCCGGGGGTCGTCGCGCCGCTAGCGGGCGTTCTTGCGCTCGGCCTTGCGGCGCTTGCGCTCGTTCTCGCGGCGCCGACGGCGGCGGCGCTCGGACGGCTTCTCGTAGTACTCGTGCTGGCGGATCGCCTTGCGAATGCCGAACTTCTCGACCTTCCGGCGGAACCGGCGCAGGGCCTTCTCGAGATCGTCCTTGACGACGACGTAGGTGGAATCGGGCATCTCGGTCTCCAGCTCCTCCCGCGGCCCCTCGGCCGCGCGTTCGTGGCCGCCCCGGGCGGCCCGGTCTCCCGGCAATGGGAAACCCCTCCGGCCCCGGGCCGGAAGGGCACGAACACCCCGTTCTCCCTTCGGGGGAGACCGCGGGAAGGGTACGCCCCCGGCGCCCGGGTGTCAAGATCGGCCGGCGGCGCGGGACGGGCGGTTTTCCCGGTCGGCCCGGGCTGACTCCCGGTCACCTTCCCCGTTGACGCCGCCCCGCCCCCCCGATAGGCTGGCCGATGGCTCGGCGAGCCCGGGCCCACCTTCTCGCGCGCCCCACGGGGTCGCCGACCGAGGATCGCCATGGCCTGGTTCCGCAAGGACAAGAAACCGCGGCAGCTCCCCGAGCAGACCACCGCCCGGATCCCGGAAGGGATGTGGGTGAAGTGCGCCGGGTGCAAGGAGATCATCTACCGCAAGGAGGTGGTCCGCCGCGCGTGGATCTGCCCGAAGTGCGGGTACCACTTCCGGATCTCCGCCCGGGATCGCCTGGCGGCGATCCTCGACGAGGGCTCGATGGTCGAGTTCGACGCGGCCCTCGCCTCGGTCGATCCGCTGAAGTTCCAGGACACGAAGCCCTACCGGGAACGGCTGGAGACCTACCGGAAGAAGACCGGCCTCAACGACGCCGTGATCTGCGTCACCGGCGCCATCGAGAAGATCCCGGTGGTCGCCGCCGCGATGGAGTACGGCTTCATGGGCGGCTCGATGGGCTCGGTCGTCGGCGAGAAGATCACCCGGGCCGCGGAGCGGGCCCTCGAGGAGACGAAGCCGCTGATCGTGATCTCCACCTCCGGCGGCGCCCGGATGCAGGAGGGAGCGCTCTCCCTGATGCAGATGGCGAAGATCTCCGCGGCCCTCGCGAAGCTCCACGAGGCGCGCATCCCGTTCTTCTCGATCCTGACCGACCCGACCACCGGGGGCGTCACCGCCAGCTACGCGATGCTCGGCGACGTCAACATCGCCGAGCCGGGCGCCCTGATCGGGTTCGCCGGTCCGCGGGTGATCGAGCAGACGATCCGCCAGAAGCTGCCCGAGGGGTTCCAGCGCTCCGAGTTCCTCCTCGACCACGGCATGGTCGACCTGGTGGTCGAGCGGAACGAGATGCGCGAGACCCTCGCCCGGTTGCTCCGCCTCCTCTGGCGGGCCCCGGCCGCCGCCGAGGCCTGACGCTTCCGCCCGTGCCCTCCCCCCTCTCCCCGCCCGGGAGCGACCCCCTGGTCGCGTGGCTGTACTCCCTGCGCGGGGGCGGCATCAAGTGGGACCTGGACACCGCCCTCGGGTTCGTCCGGTTCCTCGGCGAACCGCAGCGCCGGTTTCGCTCCGTGCACGTTGCCGGCACCAACGGGAAGGGTTCCGTGGCGGCGATGCTCCACGCGATCGCCGGCGCCTCCGGGCTCCACGCCGGCCTCAACACCAGCCCGCACCTGGTCCGCCCGGAGGAGCGGATCCGCCTCGGGGACGACGACATCGACCCGGCCCGGTTCCGGTCGCTGATCGCGCGCCTGCGGGACGAGGCGGCGCGGGCCCTCGCGGAAGGGGCGGTCCCGCGGCACCCCTCGTTCTTCGAGATGATGACCGCCGCGGCCTTCCTCGCCTTCGCGGAAGACCGGGTCGACCTCGCCGTCGTCGAGACGGGGCTCGGGGGGCGGCTCGACGCGACGAACGTGCTCCGGCCCGAGCTGGCGGTGATCACCTCGATCGCCCGGGACCACACGAGGACCCTCGGCCGCACCCTGCGGGAGATCGCCCGGGAGAAGGCCGGCATCGTCAAGCCGGGCGTGCCGGTCGTCGTCGGGCTCGTGCCCCGGCGGGTCGAGGACGTGTTCCGGGAGGTGGCCCGCGAGCGGAGC
>JAMOQA010000477.1 GCA_027064265.1 Acidobacteriota bacterium | reverse complement strand
GCGCGAGGACCGTCCGGTGCCACACGAGGCGCCCGCGATCGGTGCGCAGCGCCAGCGTCCCGAGAACGGCGATCGCCGCGGGCACCGCGGGGAGGAGGAACCAGTACCTGGCCGCCAGGTCCGCGACGGCCAGCAGCACGCGGGTGAACAGCGGCAGCTCGACCCCCGTGGCCTCGAAGAGGGGTTTCAGCTTCGGGAACAGCACGGTGACGAAGAGGGTCCCCACCCCGGCGACGGCCGCGAGGAGGATCGCGGGATAGAGCAGGGCGGACGTCACCTTCGAGGCGATCTCGTCCTGCCACTCCAGGTCCTCGGCCAGCTCGGCGAAGACCCGGTCGAGCCGGCCCGTCTCCTCCGCCGCCCGGACCGCCTCGACGTACGCCCGGGGAAAGGCGAGGTGCCAGCGGGCGAGGGCGTCGGCGAAGCCACTTCCCGACTCGACGCTCCGGTAGACCAGCTCCAGCATCCGGCGCACCCGCGGAGACGGCCAGGTCCGCGAGAACTCGGCCAGGGTCTCCACCAGGGGAATGCCGGCGCCGAGGGCGTCCGCGAGCTGGTGGGTCAGCAGGATCAGCTCGCGACGCCGCAGGCGAACCCGTCGGGACGTCCGTCTCCGGTGGCGCACCGCCCGCACCCGGGTGAGCACCAGGCCCCGCTCCCCGAGGGCGCGGGCCAGGGCCACCGGGTCGGGAGCCCGGTCCTCCCCCCGCACCACTTCTCCCGCGGGGGACCGGGCCTGCCAGGCGAACTCAGGCATGGATCTCCTCCCGCGGGGTGGCCGTACCCGGTCCGGTGGCGGCGCGCGCCGCCGCGTCCGCGGTGGCGCGGAGCACTTCGCCGAGGGTCGTGATTCCGGCCCGGGCCTTGGCGAGACCGTCGTCCCGCAGGAACCTGGTGCCGCTCGCCGCGGCGATCCGTGCGAGTTCGCCCGGGGGAGCGCCCGCGGCGAAGGCGTCCGCCAGCTCCGGGGTCATCACGACCAGCTCGTACAGTCCCGTGCGCCCCCGGAACCCCGTCCCGTTGCACCGGGCGCAGCCACGCCCGCGGCGGAGCCGCGCGCCCTCGAGGTCCGCCGGAGACAGCCCGAGGCGCCGCACGAGCACCGGGTCGGGGGCCACGTCCTCCGCGCAGGTCTCGCAGACGATCCTCACGAGCCGCTGGGCGAGGATCCCGCGCACCGAGGTGATCACCAGGTCCTGGGGGATGCCCATCTGGGCGAGGCGGGCCAGCGTGGAGAGGGCGGACGTGGTGTGGAGGGTACTGAGAACGAGGTGGCCGGTGAGGGCGGCGCGGACCGCGATCGAGGCGGTCTCCGGGTCCCGCATCTCGCCGACGAAGATGATGTCCGGGTCCTGCCGGAGCAGGGCGCGCAGCCCCGCGGCAAAGGTGAAACCCGCCTTCTCGTGCACCTGCGACTGGCGGACGAGGGGCAGTTCGTACTCCACCGGGTCCTCGAGGGTGGCGATCTTGAAGCGCTCGGCGTCCAAGGACGCGATCGCGGAGTAGAGCGTGGTCGTC
>JAMOQA010000476.1 GCA_027064265.1 Acidobacteriota bacterium | reverse complement strand
TGTACGAGGTGAACGGCGTCGTCGGGACGTGCCGCGGATCGCTCGCGATCGAGCGGACGGCGTCCAGGTCGAAGGTCTGCCCGTCGAGGATGTAGTCGGTGAGCCCCTCCTGGAGCATCTCGACGAGGACCTTGGTCGAGCCGCCCCGGACGAAACGGGCCTTGACACCCGCCTCCCGCATCATCTCCCGCAGGAACGCGACGAAGGCGAGGGAGATGCCGCCGGCGCCGGCCTGGAACGAGAAGCCGTCCCGCATGATGCCGGCCTCGCGGATGAAGCGGGCCACCAGCTCCGCGATCCGCAGCCGGTCGGGGCTGCGGGTGATGCGGGTCGTGCCGGAGACGATCTTCTCCGGGTCGCCGATCGAGTCGACCTCGACGACACAGTCGACGTTGTTCCCCTGGATCTGCCACGGGATGCAGGGGAACGGCACCAGGTTGTCGGTCACGACGATCACGTGGTCGGCGTAGATCGAGTCGGCGACGGCGAACCCGAGGGAGCCGCAGGCCGAGGGACCGTGGGCCCCGTTGGCGTTGCCGAACGGGTCGGCACAGGGGGCGGCGATCACGGCGATGTCGACGTGGACCTCGCCGTCCTGGATCGCCTGCCAGCGGCCGCCGTGGGACCGCAGGACACCGAGCCCCCTCATCTTGCCCCGCGAGCAGTAGTCCCCGAGGGGCCCGTTCATCGAGCCCTCGATGTGGTGGACCACCCCCTGCTCCATCAGGTCGATCACCGGCGCGTGGCAGGGGAACGAGGCGCTGGGAAACCACATCAGGTCCTTCGCGCCGAGCCGGGCGGCCGCCGTAAGGGCCGCGAGGGCCACCCGGTCGCCGTTCCGCAGGTGGTGGTGGGTGGAGATGGTCATGCCGTCCGTGAGGCCGCACGCCTCGAGGGCCGCCTCGAGGGACGGGACCCGCTTGTCCCCGTCCGCGGGGTAGTCGGCGCAGGTGCGGATCGGGGGCGCGGCCTTCCGGCCCTCGGGCCGGTACTTCCCCACCCCCCGGTAGGGCACCTGGGGCTTCCCGTTGACCTCGGTCGGCACCAGCCGCCCGGCGGCGTTCTTCACCATCCCGCTCATGCGTCGTCCCCCACGAGGCCCATCGCCCGGGCCCGCTCGACCAGCTTGAGCGCCCGCTCGACGACCGGCGGATCGATCATCTTGCTCCCGAGGCTGACCACGCCGAGCCCCTTCGCCTGCGCCTCCTCGAAGGCGGCGACGATCTTCCGGGCCTTCTCGATCTCGGCGGCCGACGGGGCGAACGCCTCGTGGATCACCGGGACCTGGCGCGGGTGGACCGCCCCCATCCCCTCGAAGCCGATCGCCCGCGCCCGTTCGCCCCAGGCGCGGAGGCCGTCCATGTCGGCGACGTTCCCGTAGACCGAGTCGATCGCCTGGATGCCGGCCGCCTTCGCGGCGTTCACCAGGCGCAACCGGGCCCAGAGGCTCTCCTCGCCGCCCGGCGTCTTCACGACCCCGAGGTCGGCGGTGTAGTCCTCGAGCCCGATGGTGAGGGCGCATACCCGCTCGCAGGCGGTCGCGATCTCGAAGGCCCGCTCGATGCCGAGGGCCGACTCGAGGATCGGCATCAGCCAGACGTCCCGGCCCGGGAGGATCTCCCGGATCGCGGCGTCCACCTCCCGGACCTGCCCGGCGGACTCGACCTTCGGGATCAGCACCAGGTCGGGCCGTTCCGGGATCACCTCCCGCAGGTCCTCGAGCCCCAGCGGGAGCTGGTTGATCCGGACCATCCGCTCGGCGCCCCCGAAGTCGACGGCACGCAGGGCGTTGCGTACCAGGATCCGCGCGGCGTCCTTCTCCCCGGGATGGACCGAGTCCTCGAGGTCGAGGATCAGCCCGTCGGCCCCGTGGAGCCCGGCGTTGGGGAAGTACTTCGGCTCGTTCCCCGGCAGGTAGAGCCGGGACCGGCGGAGCCGGTCCCGCGGAGACGCGGGCGGCGCGGGCAGGCCCTCCGGGAGGTGCCGCTTCCCCTCGCCGAGCCCGGCCCGGCGCACCGCCGCCTCGATCCGGGCGGCGATGACGAAGGGGAGCGCCCCCCGGTCGTCGATCTCGAGCCGGCCGGCGGTGACCCCCAGGTCCCCGAGGACCCGCCGCGCCTGCTCCTCGATCGCGTCGCCGTACCAGGTGGCGACCTTCGACCGCAGCTCGATGCGGAGGCCGTCCCCGCCCGGCTCGAAGCGGACGAAGAGGTCCGAGCGGACCCCCTCGTCCCGGCGGCCGGCCTCTCCCGCGCGCTCGCCCATGGTTCCCTCGCTCACAGGTTCGCGATGATCGCGTCCGTCATCTGCGTCGTCGTGGCCGCGCCGCGGGAGATCGCTTCCGGACCGCCCGGGAGCTTCATCATGTCGTAGGTCCGGACCTTCCCCTCGGCGATCACGGCCCCGATCGCGTCCCGCACCCGCTTCGCTTTCTCCTCCTCGCCGACGTGGTCGAGGAGCATCGCGGCGGAGAGGATCATCGCGATCGGGTTGACGATCGGCGGGTCGAGCTCGGCGTACTTCGGCGCCGAGCCGTGGGTCGGCTCGAAGACGGCGACCTCGTCGCCGATGTTGCCCGAGCAGGCGAACCCGAGCCCGCCGACCAGCCCGGCAAAGGCGTCGGAGACGATGTCACCGAACAGGTTGCCGGCGACGATCACCCCGTAGTCCTCCGGGTTCTTGGTCAGCCACATCATCTGGGCGTCGATGTTCGTCGACCAGAGCTCGATCTCCGGGAAGTCCTTCCGCACCTCCCGGGCGACCTCCTCCATCATCCCGGAGGTCTCCCGCAGCACGTTCGGCTTCTCGCAGACCGTCACGGAGCGGTAGCCGTGCTTCTTCGCGTACTGGAAGGCGGCGGTGAGGATCCGGCGGCAGGCCCGGCGGGTGAAGATCCGCACCGAGAGCGCCAGGTCCTCGCCCGGGACGTCCTTGAAGCGCTCGAACTTCGGGTGGGTCTCGAGGGCCTTGCGCACCACCTCGGGCGGGTCGGTCCACTCGACGCCGGCGTAGAGCCCCTCGGTGTTCTGGCGGAAGATCACCGCGTCCACCGGCGGCTCCTCGAACCCGCCGTCCGCGGTCCGCCGGATGAAGTTCAGCGGGTTCCCCTTGAAGGAGCGGCAGGGCCGGATGCAGACGTCCAGGTTGAACCGCTGGCGCATCCCGACGATCGGGGAGAAGTAGACGTACCCCTTGTCCCGCAGGGCGGGGTCCAGCTCCTTCGCCGCCTCGGCCTTCGGCTTGCTGGTGATCGCGCCGAAGAGCCCGAGCTTGTGCTCGGCGAGCAGCTCGACGGTCCGCTCCGGCAGGGGGTTCCCCTCCTTCACCCAGAACTCCCAGCCGATGTCCGCGTGCACGTACTCCGCGTCGAAGCCGACCGCGTCGAGGACGCGGATCGCCTCCGGGAGCACGACCTTGCCGATCCCGTCGCCGGGCATTGCCACCACGGTGTACTTCGCCATCGTCTCACCCCTCCTGGTTCCCGCCCGCGGCGAGTTTCTGCTTCACGAGGTTCTCCACCCCGCCCGCGACGACCAGCGCCTGCGGCACCTCGGAGAGGGCGGGGAACGGCCACTCCTTCCCGTCCCAGCGGACGACGCCGGCGGCGAAATCGACCTCGATCTCGTCGCCGGGGACGATCGTCCGCTCACCGGCCGCGACCCGGTCCGCGAACCGCTCCCGGAGGGCGGCCACCAGGTCGGGCTGGACGATGCAGGCGAAGCCGTTGTTGAACGCGTTCCTCAGGTACGTCTGGGAGAAGCCGGCCGCGATCACCAGGGCGATTCCCTTCGCCTGGAGCGCCGTCACCGCCTGCTCGCGGCTCGACCCGGTGCCGAAGTTGAACCCGCCGACGAGGACGTCTCCCTCGGCGGTCTTCGCCGCGAACTCGGGATCGTAGTTCTCCATCACCACCCGGGCCATCTCCTCCCGGGTCATGTCCTCGCGGTAGGTGTAGTCCTTCCCGTAGATCCCGTCGGTGTTGAGGTTGTCCTGGGGCAGGAAGACGAGCCTGCCGAGGACCCGCTCCGGGAACCCGGGCAGGATCTCCACCTTCGCCCCTTCCCGCGCGGGCTCCTCGAAGGTCTCGATCCGCCGGGCGGGCTCGCGGTCCTCCCACTCTCCGGGACCGGTGATCCTGCCGGCCAGGGCCGAGGCGGCGACCACCGCCGGGCTCGCCAGGTAGCAGCGGGCGTCCCGGGAACCCATCCGGCCCTTGAAGTTCCGGTTGGTCGCCGAGATCCCGACCTCGCCGGCCTCGAGGAGCCCGACCCCGAGCCCGATGCAGGGCCCGCAGGCGGGCGGCAACATGACGGCGCCCGCCTCCTTGAGGGTCTTCCAGATCCCCCGGCGTTCCGCCTCCGCCTGGATCTCGCGGCTGGCGGCGGCGACGTAGAGGCGTGCCTTCGCCTTCTTCCCGGCGAGCACCCGGGCCGCCGCCGCGAGGTCCTCGAGACGGGAGTTGACACAGGAGAGGATGTACGCCCGGTCGACGGGGATCTCCTCCCGGGCGACCTCCGGCAGCGGGGCGCCGGCCTGGACGGTGTCGGGCCCGGCGACGTGGGGAACCACCTCCCCGAGGTCGAGGACGATCCGGGCGGCATAGTGGGCATCCGGGTCCGGCGCCGGCGGGTTCTCCTCCCAGCGCGCGATGTCCTCGGCGGTGAAGGGCCGGCGCCCGGTCTTCTCGAGGACCGCCAGCCGCTCCCGGAACCACGCGATGGTCCGCTCGTCCACCGGGAACCAGCCGGTGAGGGCGCCCCACTCGGTGGTCATGTTGGCGATCGTCATGCGGGCGTCGATCGAGAGCTCGGCGACACCCGGACCGGTGAACTCGACGGCGGCGTTCAGCGCCTCGCCCGAGGCGTAGAGCCGGCAGAGGGCGAGGATGACGTCCTTCCCCGTCACTCCCTCCCGGAGCTTCCCCTCGAGGACGACCTGGACCGTCCGTGGCACCTGCCACCAGGTCTCACCGGAGGCCCAGATGGCCGCGGCGTCGGTCCGGACGACCGGCGTGCCGAGGGCACCCACCGCCCCGTACATGTTCGAGTGGCTGTCCGAGGCGACGACGAGGGAACCGGGGGTGACGTACCCCTGCTCCAGCATCACCTGGTGCCCGATCCCGGTACCCGCCGGCCAGAAGTCGATCCCCTGCTCCCGGGCGAACGCCTCGATCGAGGCGTACTTCGCCAGGTTCTTCGCCGAGACGTTCTGGATGTCGTGGTCGAGGGCGAAGACCGGCTGGCGCGGATCGTGGACCCGGGGGATGCCGAGCCCCCGGAACTTCTTCATCACCGCGGCGGTGTTGTCGTGGGTCATCACGTGCTTCGGCCGCACGGTGACGAAGTCGCCGGCACGCACCTCCCGGTCCCGCGGACCGGCGGTCATGTGCGCCTGGGCGATCTTCTCGGCGATCGTCTGGCCCATCTCGGCCTCCCCGCTCAGAGATCCTTCGCGCAGAGCACCATCAGCTCGCTGATCGACCCGAGGTTCTCGAGGTTCCAGACCGCCTCCTTGAGCTTCGCCCGGCGTTCCGCCGAGAGCACCGGCGCCGCGAGGGCGTCGAACTTCTCCTCGATCTCCTCGTCCGTCAGCGGGTTGCGCGGGTCACCCTTCGGGTAGTCGAGCTGCTTCTCGTAGCGCTGGCCGTCCGTCGTCTCGATCGTCACGTGGACCCGCTGCAGCTCGGGGAAGACCTTCTCGATCTCCGGGTCCGCGACCACCTCCACCTTGTGGAGCTGCTCCCGGATCACCGGGTCCATGATCCGTTCCGGCGTGAAGGCCGCCGGCGTGACGTTCCGGTCGACCAGGGCCGCCGCGATCACGTAGGGCAGCGAGTGGTCCGCCGTCTCCTTGCTCCGCGGGTCGTACTTGCTCGGATCGGCGAGGATGTCGGCCGCGCGGGCGAGGGACCGGATGATCACCTTCTTCACCCGTTCCGGCGCGAGGTCGTGCTCCCGCACCAGGTCGAGCACCGCCGAGATCGGCGTATGGGTCAGCGCCTCGGTGGGGAACGCCTTCATCCCGCACCGGGTGATGCGCCACGACTCGCCGAGCCCGTCAACCAGGATGTCCAGCTTCCACTCCGGCCCGAGGCAGTGAACGAGCCCCTCCTTGCCGTCGATCACGTGCTCGGGGCCGGTGTACCCCTTCTCGGCGAGGAGAGCGGCGAGGACGCCGGACTGGGTCGCCATCGGGTCGACGGTGTTCTTCATCATCGTCAGCTTGCCGGCGGTCACCGCCCCGAGGGTCGCGTGGCGGCTGCCGGAGATCCCGATCGCGTGCTGGATCTTCTCCCAGTCGAGGTGGAGCATCCGCCCCGCGACGATCGGGGCGGCGAACGCCGTGAGGGTCGCATGGTGCCAGCCGCGCTCCCGGATGCCGGGGAACGCGATCTCGCACAGCCGCATCTCGAACTCGTGCCCGAGCACGATCCCGACGATCAGCTCCTTGCCGTCGCCGCCCGCCCGCTCGCCGCAGGCCATCGCCGCCGGGATGATGTCCGAGGGATGGGACGGGTCCTGCTGCCAGTAGATGTCGTTGTAGTCCATCACCCGGACCATCAGGGCGTTCGCCAGCGACGCCGAGACCGGGTCGAGCCGCTTCCCGGTCCCGATCACCGTCGCCGGGCCTTCGCCGGCACATTCCTCGAGCACGCCCAGGGCGATCTCGACGTCGTGCTTGGTGTACCCCCCGAGGGCGCACCCGAGGGAATCGAGAAGGAACCGCTTCGCCTCCCGGACGGCCTCCGGGGACAGGTCCTCGAACCTGAGGTCGGCGGCCCAGCGGGCCATCTTCTCGGTGATCGTGCTCATCGCAGGCTCTCCTTGAAGGGCAGGAAGCTCATGAAGTCCGCGTGGTGGACGATCGTCGCCTCCACGCTGCGCTTCACCATGTTTCCCTCGCCGGCGTGGGCGGCGATGACGTGGCAGACCGCGTCGGGCACGCCGCACTCCATCGCCAGGGCCACGCCGGTGAACGGGTGGCGCAGGTACTTCCCCCGCATGCTCTGGCGGGCCTCTCCATCCACGATCTCGTACTCGAGGAGCTTGCCGACGTCGGCCAGGATCGCCCCGGCGATGACCACGTCCATGTCGATCGGCAGGAACTTCCCCATGAACTCCCGCATCGCCTCGGCGGACTTCCGGGCGATGTGGACGACGCAGCGCTTGTGCTCCATGAAGGTGACCGGGCAGTCCGGCACGAGGAGCGTGAACGGGATCCGCTCCAGGTCCTCCGGGGAGAGCGGGCTGCGCTCGAGGGCGAGCTCCCATGTGCGCTCGACTTTCGCCCTGAGGTCGGGGTCGGAGATCCAGTCCAGTTCGGGCCAGAGGCGGCGGACGGCGTCGCTCATCGTCGGTTCTCCTTCCGGTGGTGGCCGGTAAGATTACCCGTCTCTTCTCCCGGAGGCCAAGGCCCAATGACGCGCATTCCCACCCATCGCCCGCGCAACTTCCTGTTCGACGTCACGGCCCCCGCCTGGGACCTCCTGATGGGCCGCTGGGCCCTCCGGGACGTGCTCCGTCGCCTGGGCCCCGGGCGCGGGCGGCGGGTCCTCGACCTCGGGGGAGCGACCGGCCGACTGTCCGTGCACCTGGCCCGCCTGGGCATGCGGCCGGTCGTGCTCGACCCGTCCCTGCCGATGGTCCGGCGGGCCCGGCGGCGGGGCCTTTCCGCCGTCGCCGGGTCGGCCCATGCCCTCCCCTTCCGCGACGCCTCGTTCGACGCGGTCGTCGTGGTCGACGCCCTCCACCACGTGCCCGAGATCCCCCGGAGCCTCCGGGAGGCGGCGCGGGTCCTCGCCCCCGGCGGACGGCTCCTCCTCCACGAGCCCGACCCGGAAACGGCAACGGGCCGGCTGACGGCGGTCCTCGAACGGCTCGCCGGGATGGGCAGCCTGATCCTGCCCGCAGCCACCCTCGCGGCCCTGCTCGGGGAGGCGGGCCTCGATGTGGCGGTCCTCGAGCGCAAGCGCTTCCACCTGGAGATCGAGGCCCGGAAACCGGGTCCCGGGGACGGGCTCAGAGGGTGAACGCCCCCTTCACGTGGTGGATCCGCAGCCTCTCCCGCCCCACCCGGACCGCGACCACGTCGAACCGGCAGGGCAGGTCCGCCCCGCCGTGCCGGCGCAGCCAGGCGGCCGCCGCCCGGGCGATCCGTGCCTGCTTGCGCCGATCGACGGACGCCTCGGGGGACCAGGGGCTTCCCTCGCGCCGGGACCGGACCTCGACGAAGACCAGCGCCTCCCCGTCGCGGGCAACGATGTCGATCTCCCCGCCGCGAACCCGGAAGTTCCGGCCCAGG